>JAHFEW010000125.1 GCA_023248215.1 Nitrospira sp. | reverse complement strand
CTAGTCCGATCAATCCCTCGACGGGGTCGGAGACCGCTCGGCGCCGATTTTTGTCTGCCGTGTGCATTTGCGGCTGGGGGGAATAGCCGAGTGGAAAGAACTAGACGCTTCTGATGTGGGCAAGAAGTCCGGTCTCTGTTTGGCATTCTATGTGCAGCGACAAAGGATCGTACGATCGAATCTGTCCTGGGAAAATTGTCGTTTTCATTATACGGCCTGACTCGAGATCAAGGAGGACTGACATGAAACGCACCATGGTGGCTAGCATTCTGGTTATTGGGGTATCGGCTTCTATGGGCCATGGAGTGCTGGCGCAAACTACCTCCACACCGGAAGAAGCCACCCTGCGAACGACGCAACAGGCACTCGACACGGAAAGCGCGGGACGTTCTACGAAATCACATGCGGAAGCACTGGCCAAACAGTTCAAAGTTGAACCCCAGATGGTGGAAAACCTACGGACAGCGAAGCAGGGCTGGGGAGAGATTGGGATTCGCCTGGCGCTGGCGCAGGAACTCATGAAGGTGGATTCCAAGACCTATCCGACGATGACGGAGGCGCTCGCCCGTGTCGGTGATCTTAGAGCAGAGGGCAAGGGATGGGGAGCTATTTCGAAAGAATTAGGATTCAAATTAGGGCCTGTGGTCAGCGAGGCCAATCGTGTCCGTCAGGAGCTCCGTGCGGAGGCAAGGACCGCCGGATCAGACGTGCACAAGCCCGACAAAGAACTTCGTAAGACAGATGACGGACGCATGCAGAAGTCTGAACCTGCCGAGCATATGTCTCGCCCGGATCGGCCAGAACGGCCACAGCGTCCGGAGCGAGTGGAGCGTCCGGAAAAGCCGGAAAAACCTGGTCGGTAGAAAGCAGGACTCGTTTGCCGGAATGAAGAGGACAGTCTTGCTGGCCAGTTGGTTCGATCTCGGAAAGAAATGCAAAAATCCCTGGAGTATCATCCTCCTGGCTTTTCTCGTAATCTTCCCGCTCGGAGATACAGGCTTAGCGACCGCAGCTGAGCCTTCCTCGCAGAATGGGCCGACTCCAGACTACAGCTGGCAAGTCGGAGTCGCACCGACGTACACGAGCGGGAAATACGGGACAGATTCCCGCACGAATATTTTCTACGTGCCTTTTTCGGTGAAACGGTTGTTCCGAGACGGCGATATTACCCTCGTCATTCCCTACGTGAGCATCGAGGGGACAGGGGCCGTGCGTCTCGTCGGAGGAGTGGGTACACGAACCAGCAAGACCCAAGGCGGTGGTAACGGTGCATCGAGTAGCGGAACAGGAAAAGGGAAAAAGGTCACGGATACACCCCAAAATACGGCCTCGACTGCGAGTGGACTAGGAGACTTGATTCTGCGTGGCCGATATTATCTGGTCGAGGAAACGTCCGTGGTGCCCCTGATCGCAGTGACGGCCCGCGTAAAGATGCCGACAGCCGATGCCGATGCCGGTCTGGGAACCGGGCAATTCGATGAGGGGGTCGGGGTGGAATTCACCAAGAAGCTGTCGGAACGCTGGACAGGATTTCTGGACGGAGGCTACACGTTCATCGGAAACCCGGAGGGTGTCGAGTTTCGAAACCAATGGTGGTATGACATCGGTGCGGGATACGATGTGAATAAAAAAGTGAATCTCAGTCTGTATTATGAAGAGTATCGAGCCTTGGTGACCACTGTGAACAATGCACGAGATCTTCTCTTCTCGGCATTATTTAAATCTACCTCGGCCTTGCGTTGTACCGGTTCCTTCATGGTGGGTCTCTCGAACGGTGCCCCAAACTATGGACTGACGGCCGGGCTGAGTTACCGGTTTTAAATCGTACATCCAACGACTCCGCCCCTAACAACCTCCGCGCTCCTCCCAACCTTCAACGATCAATCTTTTCCCTGTCACCGTCCCCTGTCTCTGACAGGTGAGAGGGAAATCGTTTTCCGCCAATCCACGCGAAGGTGGCGACGCGTCAGCTTGGCTGCCGCTCGACCGCATTAATGCCCCATGGCTGAAGGAAGAGAAGACCGACCCCGGTATCGAGACTATCGAAAATCGTTTATCACGCGGTGCCCCCTATGTGCAGGCAGTACGGCGTGATTTGCCGCGCCCTCTCGCATGTTAGACCGTAAGCAAAAAGGCCAAGGGGCATTCTCTCCCCTTGGCCATGAAGCGATTTCTCTCTATTGCTCCGGTACCGCGCATTGGTCCGGGGTAAGTCCAGTTCATCCCTCTAGACAGGGCACTGTGGGGTTTCCTTTGTCAGGCACAACAGCACTCTTCACAACACCAACGCGCTAATCCCTGTCTCTCCCATGCCCCTTGCCATGGCCGTTCCCATGCCCTCTCCCCCGCCCTGGGTTGTCGGGACGGCCATTCCCCTTGTACTTCACCTTGTGTTCTTCGTAGTAGAGATAGGGCCGATCGGTCTCCAGCTCAAGGCTGACGACGTTGCCCTGATCAAGCACCAGGGTCGAAGGAAGCGTCATACCCACCTGCCAACTTCCCCCATTCATGTAAAAGTAACTTCCGGTGCTGACGTTCACATAGACGCCGCTCGCCGGATAGTACTGGTAGCGATACCGGACTTCCTTCGCTCGCCGCCCATGTGCCGGCGCCCAGGGCGGCGGGCCGCCTCGGGGAGTCGCAACGATCACCGGTTCCGGCGCAGGGTTTCCGACCGAGACGCCCACTCCGACATTAGGGCTTCGCCCATCCATGGCACATCCCGCAAGCATCAGGGTCCCGATTCCAGTCAGTAGCACCTTCTTCATTTCAAGTCCCCCCTGATCGGCATGAGTCGGAGAGCAGCCGTTCCAAAAGTCCTACAGCCTCTCTCGCTCGTTAGAGAACACTGGCCGAATTGTCATCGGCCTGTAGAGCAAGCCCAATGCCTTTTCCTCTCGCAGGGACTGTGGGAGTGACCATGAGAATTCATGGGCGCAATAGCTTGATAATCCAATTTGTTTAAGCCTCAGTTTTGAAAGCTCTCTCCATGCGATCGTGCCCGGGTCCCAGGCGAGGGTTCTGCCTCAGGCAATAATTTGTCCCTTTCATACAAAGCTGCGCACGGAAGCCCACGTCATGCGACAGGGTCCTGTCGGGATGGCCTATGCGTTGGTGGCCGTTGCTGCTGGATGATGTCGGCCGCTGATTCCGATGAGAACCGCAACAGCGGTCGCGTCACCTCGGAATCAGGGGCCGGCTTGGCTGAGGGAAACCGATGACGGCTCTTCGCCTCAGAAGGCGGCGATGCGTCAGCTTGGCCGCCGTTCTGCCGTAGGACTACCAGGAAGGATGAAGAAGGAGAGAAACAGAAACCATGCACGCGACAAGCAATGCGGAGTACTCACCCCACGCAGGCCCTATATCCCCCTGTGACGACACAAACGACCCCCAAAAGCGTATACTGGCGCCCTTCTGCTTGGAAGTCACCGCTAGAAGGACGCCGCATGACGCACCAAGAACGCATTCGCATTTTTGACTCTCAAGGTGAGGCCTATAAACAGGCCTTTCAAATTTTCCTTGATCACACGGACCAGAAACGGAATGCCAAGCGATGGCTGCAAGAGGTGGTCGATAGATTGCCGGCACGCAGAGTCTTCATCGACGCAGGCGCGGGGAATGGGGAAGTGACCAAGGCGTTCGCCGGAGCCTTTACGCGCACCATTGCCATCGAGCCAAACGTCTATCTCCGAAACCAGCTGCAACAGAGGCTCCCTACCGCCGAGGCGCTCGGCCTGCCGATCTTGGCCGCTCAACCGGCTGCGCAGGGGGATCTGGTTCTCTGCTCCCATACGTTCTATTACATTCCTCCGGAGGACTGGCAGGCGCACCTGGAACGCCTCGTCTCGTGGATGGCGCCAACCGGCGTGACTATCGTGGTGCTGCAGCACCGGGAGAGCGGGTGCATGAACATGGTGCATCACTTTTTCGGCCACCGGTTTGAATTGCGCCGGGCCGCCGACGCCTTCCGCGCCAAGCATGGGGACCGGTACGACGTCGTGACCACGCTGGATTCTGCGCACGTCGAGACACCAGACCTCGGCAAGGCCTACGCCGTCGCCGAATTTATGCTCAACTTGCTGGAGATTAAATGCGCACCCACCAGGCAAGACGTGGAAGCATACGTCCAGGCCAACTTCGCCACGTACGACGGGGGTTACCGCATTCCGGTGCATCAAGATTTTCTCCAGATTCGCCACCGACCAAAGGTCGGAGAGGCTTAAAATGTTTGAAATTGGTGCCAAGCCGGTGCCAAAACAGCATGACACATGATGATCCATGATGAGGTGTGCCATCACGAATCCTCTCTCTTTGCTGATGATTGCTGTTGCTCAGTGTTCTGAGATAGGTCTTCGACAGGACTCTTAATCAGCGGTTGTTCGGTGATCTCGCATCGGCCCGATGTCGAGGTATTGCTGCCGCTCCTTGGCATCCACAACCCCACCGTGGCGGGAAGCCGCACCGGAAGCCGACTGGCAGGCATCGTGGAAAGTTCACAAAACAGGAAATACGTGTATTTCTCCGCTCAGTACCCTTGAAACCTCCCCACGGACGGCTTAGCCTCGCACGGGGGTAAAGGCGGTTCGTGAAGGAAACATTGCGACTCAGAGGACCATCGGTGGATCAAAAGCTGGTGGCGGGTATACACTGACCGAAGCCTGGGATCCAAAATGGAAAACCCGGGTTAATAGGAGGAAGCTTATGCTCGGCGATAAGATCGGTGAAGAATCGGGCAAGGTTACTTCTCAGCGAGCGCTACCGAACCCAGGCGGCGCACCAAAGATGGAGACCTCATTTCAGATGACAGGCTCCCTCCTCGGCGTCGGCCATAAGACAACAGCCACGTATTATTCCATGGTGCGACCGGATGGGACCTTATTCGGCGAGGGCCAGGGTATCGTCATGAGCAACGAGGGCGAGATGGCCACGTGGGTTGGCCAAGGTGTCGGCACGATTAAGAAAGATGGTTTGGTGAGTTATCGAGGTGCGATCTACTACCAGACGTCCGCCCCCAAATGGGCACGCCTGAACAGCGTGGCCGCAGTTTTCGAATACGAAGTCGACGCCCAAGGGAACACTGGCGCCCAGATGTGGGAATGGAAATAGTGAATCATACGCTAAGGGGGCGCCTTCGCCATCCCGTCACAGGCCTTCAACTGGACGCATCACACTCATCTGGGAGAGTTGGGCATGCCTAAATAGAGCAAAGGCATCCCCGTTGACCGCCCCTGGTAATTGTCCACCGTAGGGTTCGCACGAACCCGCAGCCCCCTCTGCCGTCAATCACACGCTGATCCAGCCCCCATTCCGCAGTGGGAGTGGCGGAAATCCAAATAACATTGTACGCGTGATTCGTCCCTACCCCTGACGGGGAGCCACCTGGCAGGGATCACGGCGCTCCGGTTGTCTGAATCAAGGCCTACAAGCCGGGGCATCGATGCAGCTTGGCCGCCGTTCTGCCGTAGGACTACCAGGAAGGATGAAGAAGGACAGAAACAGAAACCATGCACGCGACAAACAATGCGGAGTACTCACCCCACGAAGACCCGCCGGCCGTTCCGGGTCACGCGGACCGGACGGCCGGGGGGTTCGGGGGCGCAGCCCCCGCTTCACTTGATCTATATGGTCAAAGTAGCACCTCTAGCTATCAGCGTTTCCGTTGCCAAAGTAAGAGAAACTTTTTCTCAAGAATTGAGCGGTCGGGGTCTGTCTGAGGAAAATTCAGAGGAATTTGGACAAACAATGAAAGTCGAGCATCGTTTGAAAGGCCGGGTTCCTGCATAACAATTTTATAAAGCCTTTCAGGTAATTTCTCGAACAATATACGGTGCCGTTTCTGAGGGTCCAGAAAAATGCGCTGACAACACTCCTTGATGGCAAGCCACGCCTTGTCTACAACTTTTGCGTCGGTGATATAGCAACGCCATAAAAACGCAGCCCACAATCCAGCCGCCCGAATCTCATCCTCGCCTTTCAGATCGTGCATCACTCCGCTAAGCGTACGCCAAACTGATAGCTTCGCACTGGTGGGCTCCATAACTTCTGACACTAACTGGTATGGCAGATCTTTATCGAACATAACCGCCTGCCACCAGTCCACGGCGATTCTCCAGAGAGAGGGCTCATCTATAGAGGTATCGCCAAATTGCCGAATAAACACCCCCAGTATTGGATGCTGTGTAAGCACACTGCTCAGAATGGCACCCGAATTATGCTGAACAATATTTTTAGTTAACAAGGCTAAATGCGACGCATCGAATGGAATTGTTCTAAAATTCGCTTCTATAGCACGAGCCATGTAGGCCCAATGTTGTATAGGATCGAGTGCATTGGATTCGGTCAAATGCCTCAAATAGCTCACAGTACTGATTGCGGAGACCTCATATTCTTTCGTCGCGACACTTCTAATGAAAGACTCGTCTGAATAAAGCACCAGATTAAGTTTTCTCGCTAGAAGGAGTGATTCCCCCATTCCATCGCCAAGAAGGACGTCTATGGAATGAGTGTCTTGCTCAGTGACCGGTCTTGAATCATCACGTATATGCAATGGCAATTGAGAGGACTTAGGGGGTCTTCCGTCACGCACTCGAATTTTATGTAGGTTATCACGACGCCACTTTTCTATTTTTTCCGCAACCGGGTGAGGATCGTCCCATCGATATATCCCTGCATCGATAGTGCGCTTAGTGCCTGTACAGAGATAGATAAGATCAAATCTACCCAAAACGAGGTCTAGCAGATCTAGATGAGCGAGTGTCAGGAGTCCAGTTATATCGATGCATATCTGGTGTGCTGCTCGGGCTGAACTTAGTTCTTTTTCGAGGTTATTCTCGTTGTGCCAAATATGTAGCGCATGGGAGAATTCTTTTGAATTAATACACGAAGTCCAGAGCTCGAATATCGAATGAAATTCAGGCAGTAATTTAGCCCTCAATGTTAACGGCCATATGTTGTTTCTTGCGGAGAGTCGGAAAGAGACGGTGGCTAATTCGCGGGGCAAGGTGTGCGCGATCACTTCCGTAAGAATCTCGTTGAACTGCTCTTGAGTTGACCTGCTTGGATCTACTTTGAATGCCTTGAATCCAGGGAAATTAGGATGTGCGGCAGAAAAATGCTGAATTCGTTTTTGTAGGTCTTCCTGCCACACCTCAATTTCAGAATCGCCAGACTCTACCTCTCCTGGGGTTAGGAGGAACATCATGAAATACTGTGCTTCCTTCTCTGGTGATCCATTTGTTGTTTTGCCGAACTCTGCTACATGTCTAAGAATTTCTTTGCCCGGATCCTTTCGTATTCGCTTTAGTATGTAAAGTTGAGCGTGTATGTGTCCCCTCTCGTGAATATCTGAAGTCTTTTTCGCCAGGCGCTCAAATAACACGATGGCTTCGTCGAGACGCCCAGTTTCGTTTGCCAAAATAGCGGCCTCTCGTAGAGCACCGTAAGACGAATGAAGTTTTAGAAATTGGGATATAGTTTGATAGGCCTCTTCTTCGTTCCCAAGCCGCCATAAAACGGATGATTTGGCAAAGAGCACTCGAGGATTCTGGGGATATCTTTCAGAGGCTTTAAGAAGGATTTCGTGAGCTACCTCCGGACGGTCAATTAGGAGATAGGAGTTGATAAGTATAGTGTACTCCTCAGGGAAGAGTTGACGTTGCAAGGATAGCCGGGTCAGGATCGAAATAAGTTCCTCACAGTTATCTTGCGTAGCCATGCCCAGGTGACATACAAATTGGGTAAGTAAAAATCCATCGTTAGGTGCTTGAGCTATGCCTTGACGGTAAACTTCAGAGGCGCGAGTCTTATCGCCATAGATTCGTCGAATTATTTCAGCCTCAGCGATCGTGGCACGAGGAGTTTCTGAGGACATCTGCTGCAATAATGCCACCTGTTTTCTCGCCTCAACCTCCTCCCCTGTCTCTGCTAACGCTATAGCAGCGAGCAATCTCGAAATTGCTTCTTCGTCCGTGCTAGAAAACCCCGCTTTCTCTCTTTGATGAAGGAGCTCAAGCAGTTCAATAAAATCCTCTGTTAAAAGGAAAGCTATGGCTAAATTCTTGTAATAGGAAACTGAGCCTGATTTTTTGCTGTATAGGTCTTTGAGATAAAATAAAGCGTCTTTTGCTCGGTCTTGCTGGACCAGCAATCCCGCAAGTGATGCCTGAACCTCCTCGCTTCCAGGATTTTGCTCAAGAAATTGTCGGCAGTACAATTCAGCTTGCTCGGGTTTTCCTAATAGCACGGCGACGGTACTGTAGTTCACTACCCCTGGCTCTGATAGTAACGGAAACCCCCGTCCACCGTACTCTTTCATCATCTTCTGAAATGAGATGAACGCAGAGTTTAGCTGAATAAAATTAAAATCAGTGGAACCAGAACCTTCAATAATTGGTTTTGGTTTTTTTCCTTCCTTACCGAGTCCAAGACGAAGTTGTATGGAACCCTTTAGTTCCCAGTGCGAGCCGTCTAGGTTGGCGTTGGTCCCCTCCACTTCCTCGAGTAGGGCCAGGGCTTGGCTAAGCTCGCCAGCTTCCCTACGTATGTCAGCGGCGCAGTGTAGTGTACTCACGATGTCTACTTTCCAAGCGACTGATGACCTTAAATACTCCTCTGCGGAAGAAGCTCCCTCCGTCTGCGCGAGATGATATGCCTTCAACCGAATCGCTGGGACGAAATCAGGTTTCGTCTGCAATAGTGTGTTCAGTTTATCTTCCCAATCTGGAGGAAGGGCGAGTCTCTCTGAAATTGGTGTACGGACCCATATGTGGAATTGGGCGAACAATGAGTTGCAGAGGTATTTTGGTTCCGAGGGTCGCAATAACAAGGCCTTGTCGTACCAGATTTGCGCCTCATTGGTCTGCCCAAAATGTAGACACAAAACTCCGCGACAATTGTAGTAAAACGCTTTGATCCCTTCTGCAAAATCGTCTATTTGAGGAGCCAAGGCAGCGAGGATCTTTTCTGCGTCTCGGTCGCGGAGATCACTAAGCGCGAGGGTTGCTTCTTTGAGTTTACTAAAGCGCTCTCTGTCTCGAGCCGACAAGAGAGCGGGAGCCTCGCCAGACTCAGTTTCGAGGGTATCGATAAGGCCAGCAGATTTGAGCAGTGGAACAACATTCTTTTGAAGATAATTCTCGGGTTCATACCTGTACTTCGCAAGATCGGTCGAGGGAGAAGCCGATATATCTAATCCAAGCATCTCTCCGAGTGTCCTCTC
>JAHFEW010000013.1 GCA_023248215.1 Nitrospira sp. | reverse complement strand
TAATCCTTGGGTGTGTAAAGTCACGATCATGCCTCCATGATCCCAACTTCCACCCCTTCAGGCTCACCTCACCTTGGATTCACAGCCCTCCGTTCAGGCTCATGTGTCATTGGACAAGGCTATCTGTTGACATTGTTCGTGACGGGCGCTAGAATTGAAACAACTTCGCGATTCCAGAAAAATTGTTTTACCTTCTTTGCACCAGCTCCCGAGACCCATCTCAAGCGTAAACATCCCAGGGCATGTCAGTGTCATTCGTGCAATAGTGGGTTATTTTCATTTCCGCAAAAGCTAAACCGACAACGCCTTCATCGAACCATCCTGCCGTAAACAACCAGCAGGTTGACACCTAGACAATCACTTCTGTGAATTCGTTCATGAGCACTAAATCGTTTTTCTCATTTTGGGGAGCTATCGGGTTGAGAGCCTGATAGGAAGAGGTATGACACAGGTTAAAGCGGAAGTTATGCATCTTGCGGAACTCAAACAGAAGTCGATCGCCGACCTGAATGAGGTGGCGCGAGATTTGAAGATCGAAGGTGCGGCAAACCTGCGTAAGCAGGAGCTCATCTTTGCCATTCTCCAGGCGCAGACCGAGAAGAACGGCGTTGTGTTCGGTGAGGGGGTTTTGGAAACGTTGCCGGATGGGTTTGGGTTCCTCCGCGCTCCTGACTCCAACTATCTACCGGGTCCAGACGACATTTATATTTCCCCATCACAGATTCGACGATTCAATCTCAGGACAGGCGATATTGTATCGGGTCAAATTCGTCCGCCGAAAGAGAGCGAGCGCTACTTCGCGTTGCTCAAGGTAGAAAAGGTCAATTATGAGGATCCGGAAGTCGCGCGCGACAAGATTCTTTTCGATAACCTGACGCCGCTCTACCCTGAAGAGCGATTAAATCTCGAGTTTGATCGTGAAGAGTACTGCACGCGCGTGATGGACCTCACGACGCCGATCGGGAAAGGGCAGCGCGGCCTGATTGTCGCAGCTCCTCGAACCGGAAAAACCATGCTGTTGCAGGCGATTGCCCGTGCCATCCTGAAGAATCACAAGGAAGTCACCTTAATTGTCCTCCTGATCGACGAACGACCGGAAGAGGTGACCGATTGGCAACGACAGGTGAAGGCTGAGGTCATCAGTTCTACCTTTGACGAGCCGGCACAACGGCATGCCCAGGTGGCGGAAATGGTATTGGAAAAGGCGAAGCGGCTGGTCGAACACAAAAAGGATGTGGTAATTCTGCTCGATAGCATCACTCGGTTGGCTAGGGCGTACAATACGATTGCGCCTCCTAGCGGGAAGGTGCTCTCTGGCGGCCTGGATTCCAATGCTCTGCAGCGTCCGAAACGATTCTTTGGCGCAGCGCGGAACATCGAAAATGGCGGTAGCTTGACCATCATGGCCACAGCCTTGATCGACACGGGTAGTCGCATGGACGATGTGATCTTTGAGGAATTTAAGGGGACCGGCAATATGGAAGTGCATTTGGATCGGCGCTTGGCCGATAAGCGCCTATTCCCGGCGATCGATATCAGTCAGTCCGGAACCCGCAAGGAAGAGCTGCTGGTAGACCGCGACCGGCTGAACAAGATGTGGATTTTGCGCAAGGTCTTGAGCCCATTGGGAACGATGGAGGCCATGGAGTTCTTAATGGACAAGATCGGCGGCACCAAAACTAATCAGGAGTTTTTACAATCGATGAATCGTTAAGCTCCCGCTTGCCAGTGCGGACTACTCCAGTGTAAAGTCGTGCACCCTGGCGAGCAGGACCGGGCGAGTCAACGAATCAAGGACTGTATAGGAGCAGGTATGCAAAAGGGAATTCATCCAGTCTACCGTGAAGCTACAGTGCATTGTGCTTGCGGGAATACGTTCAAGACGCGATCCACTATTGGGAACATCAAGGTCGACATCTGCGCAGGGTGCCATCCATTCTTTACAGGAACCCAGAAAATCGTCGATACGGAAGGGCGTGTCGAACGGTTCAAGAAGAAGTACGCCAAAAAAGACAAGTAGGCCTCAGTCGGGACACCATGGAGACCCTGCTTCCTTTTGGGGCAGGGTCTCTTGTTTTTTGAGCCAAGCGGCTTGAAGCCGGAATGGGCAGGACATGGAAGATGTGCTGATCAAGAAGTGGGAGGGGATTGCCGCGCGCTACCAAGAGCTGACCAACCAGCTCATGGATCCAGTCGTCCTCAATCAGCCTGGCATGATTCACAAGCTGAATAAGGAACGGACGGAGCTAGAGGCGCCGGCGCTTCAATTCGTCACGTATTGTGAGGTGAAGAAGCAGCTCGGCGAGGTGTCGGCCATGCTTCAGGACCCCTCAACGGGAACTGAAATGAAGCAGTTGTTTGCAGAGGAGATCGGCCACCTGAAGCAGCAGCTGCTGGATCTCGAAAGCTGCGCCAAAGACTCTCTCACTCCGAAAGATCCGCGCGATGAGAAGAACGTGTTTTTGGAAATCCGGGCTGGGACGGGTGGGGATGAGGCTGCGTTGTTTGCCGGAGATCTCTTCCGCATGTACCTGAAGTATGCCGAGCGTAACCGACTTCGCTTGGAAGTGGTCGAGGCATCCGAAACCGGTATCGGTGGGTACCGGGAAGTGATTGCTCTGCTCGAAGGGAAAGGGGCCTATGGGCGGCTCCGCTATGAGAGCGGTGTGCATCGCGTCCAGCGTGTTCCCGCGACGGAGGCCAGCGGAAGAATTCATACTTCCACCGTGACGGTGGCGGTGATGCCGGAGGTCGATGAGGTCGAAGTCAACATCGATCCGAAGGATTTGCGCATCGATACATTTTGTTCGTCTGGGGCCGGTGGCCAAAGTGTCAATACAACCTATTCAGCGGTTAGGATTACGCACATCCCGACCGGTGTCGTCGTCAGCTGTCAGGATGAGCGATCGCAGCTCAAGAACCGGACCAAAGCCATGCGGACCTTGCGAGCGCGCATTGTCGACGCCGAACGAGAAAAACAGGACGCGGAAATCGCGCAAAACCGAAAGGCGCAGGTTGGAACGGGTGACCGCAGTGAAAAGATCCGTACGTACAATTTCCCTCAAAACCGTGTGACCGATCATCGCATCGGCTTGACGGTGCATAAGCTGGATCAGGTGCTGGCCGGCGATCTGGAAGAGATCGTTCAGGCGTTGCGTGCTCACTATGAGCATCTGGCCACCATGGAGTCTCGATGACCGTGCGAGGGCTTGGAATCGCCGACGTTCCCGTTCCTACGGTTGGCCTATTGCTGGCTGAAGCCGAAGGCTGCCTGAAAGAGGCCGGCATTGAACAGCCGACGCTGGAGTCAGCCTGGTTGTTGGAGCATGTCCTCGATCTGTCGCCGCTCAAACAGCGGGTGAAACCGGAACGTCAGGTGACGGCGGCAGAATGGACGAGCGTGCAGGCACTGGTCGCGCGGCGCGCCAATCGTGAACCGCTTCAGTATGTGCTCGGCACACAGGAGTTTTGCGGGCGGGAATTTCGTGTCACACCATCCGTGTTGATTCCTCGACCGGAGAGTGCGTTGTTGGTCGAGGAGACAGTCCGCCGGTGCAAAGAGAATTTCCGGGCAACAGTGGTGGAGGTGGGCACCGGTTCTGGTTGTCTGGCCGTGTCGGTGGCTGCAGCGTTGCCGACAGCGCGCGTCCTGGCGATCGATGTGTCGCCCGAGGCCTTAGCGGTGGCGCGAGTCAATATGGTGCAACATGGGGTGGAAGGGCGAATCGAATGCTTCTGTGGGGATCTCTTGTCCCCACTGTGGGAGCATATTCCGGCGAACCAGGTGGATGTGATTCTCTCCAATCCCCCTTATATTGAAGAATCTGATTGGATGACGCTCCAGCCGGAAGTCCGATGTTTCGAGCCGCGTTTAGCATTGGCCGGAGGTCGAGACGGTATGGATCTGCATCGGCGGCTCCTGCAGCAAGCTCCGGCCTATCTCAAGCCCGGGGGCGTCCTGCTGATGGAAGTGGGATTTGGCCAAGCAGACTCTGTCTGCCGCCAGGCCGAAGGGGGCGGATGGTTTCGCACCTGTGATGTTCTGCGGGATGAAGGCGGGATCGACCGCGTCGTCTGTCTTGAAAGGAAGAGCGGTGGACTGAAGCTTCAGAGCTGCGGCGCGCCCACGCAGTTAGCAGAGCTCAATCGTCACTCCTAGATCCGATGGATCAAATCGTTATTCAAGGTGGAAGGCCGCTCCGAGGTGAGGTCCGCACAAGCGGGGCGAAGAATGCGGCGCTGCCTATTTTGGCCTCGACGATTCTCGGGGGCGGGGAGTGTGTGCTGTCGAATATGCCCCGGGTCGTTGACGTGCTGACGATGGGGAAGCTGCTCGGCATGTTGGGGATTGCCGTTACTCACGAGGGCGACCACACGGTGGTGCAGGCCCAAACTGTTGCTGCTTCCGAGGCGCCCTACGATCTCGTCCGAACGATGCGGGCGTCCGTATTGGTGTTGGGCCCTCTGGTGGCCCGGTTAGGAGAGGCCAAGGTATCTCTTCCCGGTGGCTGTGCCATTGGGTCTCGGCCGGTGAATTTTCACCTGGCAGGACTAGAGAAAATGGGAGCCACCGTCGAAATCGAGCACGGCTATATCAAGGCGACGGCGCGCCGCTTGAAAGGGTGCCGAATTTATTTTGACACGCCCAGCGTGACCGGTACCGAAAATCTCATGATGGCGGCCGTACTTGCTGAGGGCACCACGGTGCTCGAAAATGCGGCCAAGGAACCGGAGATTACCGACCTGGCGGCGTTCCTCATCAAGCGCGGCGCGCGCATAGCTGGGGCGGGAACGGACATGATTACGATTGAGGGAGTGACGGCGCTGCATGGTGCGGATCATGAAGTGATCCCGGATCGGATCGAGGCCGGGACCTACTTGGTAGCAGGAGCCATTACTGCCGGCCAGGTGGTGGTCGAGCGTTGTCGGCCGGAACACATGGAGCCCTTGCTGGTTAAATTACGCGAGAGCGGCGTCGAGCTGACTGAGGAAAAGGAACGGGTTCGCTTGAAGGTCACCGGGCGCTTGAAGGGGACGAATGTCCGCACCAGTCCGCACCCTGGGTTTCCCACCGACATGCAGGCGCAGTTTGTCGCGCTCATGGCAGTGGCCGAAGGGACCAGCGTCGTCACGGAAACCATCTTTGAAAGCCGGTTCATGCACGTGGAGGAATTGCGCCGCATGGGCGCGGATATTCGAGTCGAAGGAAACCGGGTCGTGGTCACCGGCAAGGAACGGTTGACGGGAGCGCCTGTCATGGCGTCGGACCTTCGAGCCAGTGCCGGACTCATCGTGGCCGGGCTCGCCGCCGAGGGAACGACCGAAGTCTCGCGTGTCTACCACCTCGATCGGGGCTACGAGCGTCTCGAAGAAAAGTTCCGGGCGCTGGGAGCTAGCGTGGAACGGAGAAAGGGGAAGTGACTGTGAGGGCGAGGGGATCGCAGAACGAGATGCCGCAGGGCCTGACGATCGCGCTGTCCAAGGGAAAATTACTGGGGCCGGTGCTGCATCTCCTGAAGCAGGCCGGGTACTACAGTCCAGGGCTGTCTGCCGAGAGTCGGAAGTTGGTGTTCGCCTGTTCGTCCAAGGATGCCACGTTCTTGATCGTCAGGCCGACCGATGTGCCGACCTATGTCGAGCATGGGGCGGCCGATGTCGGAGTGGTCGGCAAAGATGTGTTGCTGGAGCAGGATAGTGACGTCTATGAGCCGTTGGATTTGAAGGTAGGGGCGTGTAGAATCTCCGTCGCCGCGTTGCAGGGGCAGGCTTCGCCGGACCGGTGGTCGTCGAAGATTCGGGTGGCCACAAAGTATCCCAACGTCACCGAACGCTATTTCAACCAGCGTGGGGTTCCGGTTGAGATTGTAAAACTGTACGGATCTATCGAACTGGCTCCGATTGTCGGATTAGCCGACCGAATCGTCGATCTGGTCGAAACTGGCAGCACCCTGAAGGCGCATGATCTGGCAGAGGTCGAGGTGATTACCTACTCAACCGCCCGGCTGATTGTGAATCGAGCCAGTCTGAAATTGAAACACGAACCGTTGACGGCGTTGATTGAACAGTTGCGGGCAGCGGTGGCTGGGGGAGCAGCACGGCCAACCAGCTCTACGTAGGTAGCCGTGCGTTCTCCCCAAACGGTGCCACGTCAGGCGATTGTCACGGCAGCAGCAGGACTGATGACATGACTATTATTGCGAGTACCGATCGAACTTTTGCCAAGGCGTTGCGAAAAATCGTGACCCGCTCGCGATCTCAAGGCGCAAGCGTCGAGAAGAGCGTACGCGCGATTCTCCAAGCAGTCGAACGAGGCGGGGACCGTGCGGTGCTGCGTTATACGAAGAAGTTCGATCGGCTTTCCTTGAAACTCGATCACGTGCGTGTGACCTCGGAGGAGATCAAGGAAGCCTATTACCATATCCGCAAGGATGAGGGTGACTCCCTCCGGTATGCCGCAGAACGCGTACGGCAATTCCACGAGCGACAGCGTACCAAGACCTGGATGTACCAGGAGCAGACGGCAACGCTCGGCCAGATGGTCACGCCCCTTGATGCGGTCGGCGTCTATGTGCCTGGCGGCAAGGCCGTCTATCCCTCGTCGGTGCTGATGTGCGCCATTCCTGCGAAGGTGGCAGGGGTGCGGCGGATCGTCATGTGCACACCGACCCCGAAAGGGGAGATCAATCCCTATCTGTTGGTGGCCGCGGATATCGCGGGTGTCGATGAAATTTATCGTGTGGGTGGAGTGCAAGCGATTGGCGCCATGGCGTTCGGTACGAAGACCATCACCAAGGTCGATAAGATCGTGGGGCCCGGGAATATCTTTGTCGCGACGGCAAAGCGCTTGCTGTATGGCACCGTCGGGATCGATATGGTGGCTGGCCCCAGTGAATTGTTGGTGGTAGCGGACAACGAGGCCAAGCCGGCGCATGTGGCCGCGGACCTGCTTTGCGAAGCAGAACATGACGAAGATGCGCAGGTCTATCTGGTCACGACCTCAGCCACACTCGCCAAAGAAGTGGTGCGATTGATCCAGGTGCAATTGAAAGGGCTGCAACGAGAAAGGATTGCGGCAAAATCGATTGCGCGGCACTTTGTGGCGTTTGTTGTGCCGACCATGGATGCGGCCATCGAGGTGGCCAATGACATTGCGCCTGAACACCTGACCCTCTCGGTCGATCGGCCGTTCGATTATCTGGAGCAGATTCGCCATGCCGGGGCATTGTTTTTGGGCCGGTACACGCCGCCGGCCGTGGCGGATTACGTGGCCGGTCCGAACCATGTGTTGCCGACCGGCGCGACCGCTCGCTTCTTCTCTCCGCTATCAGTGAGCGACTATGTGAAAGTAAGCAACATCGTGCATTACACCAAGGAAGAGTTGACGAAAGCCAAAGATCATATCGTCCGATTGGCGCATATCGAGGGCTTCGATGCGCACGCCAAATCAGCCCAAAGCAGGTTCTCATGAAAAAAAACGGAGCCCCAAGGCAGGCCTCGCTTCACCGTGCCACCAAAGAAACCGATATTCGCGTCGAATGGATCCTGGACGGCAGCGGGCAGGGGAAGATCGACACATCCATCCGGTTCTTCGACCACATGCTGGATCTCCTGGCCAAGCATGGGTTCTTCGACCTGACCATTCAGGCCAAAGGGGATATCGATATCGACGAGCATCACACCGTGGAAGATGTCGGTATCGTCATGGGCAAGGCCTTGCACCAGGCGCTGGGCGAGAAGGCGGGAATCAAGCGATTCGGGTGGGCTTCGGTGCCATTGGATGAAACCCTCGCGCAGGTGACGGTGGATCTCAGCGGGCGTCCGTACCTGGTTTACAACGTGAATTTACCGGATCGAAAGATCAAAACGTTCGATCTGGGCTTGTTCGAGGATTTTTTCCAAGCGTTTGTGACGCACGGCGGGCTGAATCTCCACGTCAATCTCCAGTACGGACGCAATCCACATCACATCATGGAAGCCATCTTCAAGGCGCTGGCCAAAGCGCTGGATCAGGCCACGATGTTGGAGGAGCGGCTGTCGGGGGCAGTGCTGTCGACCAAAGGAAGTCTCTAAGCGAAACTTGTGACGTGAAGGGGTAAGTAGAGACCCCGCCGTCTCACTACTCACCAGATCTCGATGGGTTACCTCCTAACGGTATCATGATCGCCATCATCGACTATGGCATGGGCAACCTTCGGAGCGTCCACAAGGCTTTCGAGGCGGTGGGGCATCAGGCGGTGGTGACACGTGATGCTCGTGCGATCGCCGACGCCAGTCACGTTGTGTTGCCGGGCGTCGGGGCGTTTGGAGATTGCATGGCGAATCTGGAACGGTATGAGCTCATACCGCCGATCCATGCCGCCATTCAATCCGGCAAACCATTTTTGGGCATCTGCCTGGGTTTGCAATTGCTGTTCACGGAGAGTGAAGAATTCGGGACTCACAAGGGACTCGGTATCATTCCTGGCCGGGTGCGAAAGTTCGCCGTGGACCCGGCGTTGAAGGTGCCGCATATGGGGTGGAATGAAATTGAAATCGTGCGGCCTGCGCCTCCTCTCGAAGGGGTCAAGACCGGCAGTCATTGTTATTTTGTGCACTCATATTATGTCGAGCCTGTTGATTCCGGCGTCGTTGCCGCGGTGACCGAGTACGGCCACCCATTTGCCTCTGCTGTGTGGAAAGGGAACGTCGTCGCCTGCCAGTTCCATCCTGAAAAGAGCCAAGCCGTCGGGCTTCAGATCATCAAGAATTTTGGGGCCTGGACGTGAGGGCCTGGCTTCCACGTATCTTGTTGGTCTCGATGGTTGTGTTGCTCTTGGCGGGCTGCAGCGGGACGAAAGTCACAACCAAGGCCTCATCGCACCTGGGCAAATATCAGGTACAGAAGATCGCCATCATCCCGTTTGAAACGATGACGACTCCTCAAGTAGTGGAGTCGTCCTGGCCGTCTTTTCCCGTGCCTTCCGGCGCGCGGCGATCCGATATGTCCGTCGCCGTTTCCCCGACGACCGACCAGTATGCGCGACGGACCCATCTTGTTCCGCCGGCTGCTGGTGAGAAAATCACGGAACTCATGTGGGCCAAGCTCAAGACACGCGCCGGGTTGCAAGTGCTCTCCCCAAAAGAAGCTGCAGTGGTGGCACGGGAACCTGTGGGAGGGGCTGCGCCGGGAACAGTACCGGCCCATAAGATTGCGCAGCGTCTTGCGGCCGATGCGGCGCTCAGCGGTAAAGTGCTCGTGTATCAGGAGCGTGTTGGCAGCCGGCTAGGGGCGGATCCTCCCGCTGTCGTGGGATTTGAGGTGAAATTGGTGGCTCCGGATGGGGTCGTCCTGTGGGAGGGCAATTACTATGAGAAGCAGAGGCCGATGACCGAAGATTTTGTGGGCTTTATCCAGCGTTACGGGATGTTTGTGACCGCTGAGGAGTTGGCGGCCTATGGGGCCGCTGAATTGGCGAACGCATTTCCGTTTGGCGGCGCAACCGAGTAGTCTAAATGAATGTCTTGCGACAGGGTGTCTCCATGCATGTGATTCCTGCGATCGATCTGAAAGACGGCCGGTGCGTGCGGTTGCGACAAGGTGACATGGCCGCTGAAACCGTCTATTCCGAGGACGTTCCGTCGGTGGCTCGACGCTGGCAGCAGCAGGGGGCCGATCTTATTCATGTGGTGGATCTGAACGGCGCTGTTGATGGTGAACCGAAGAATCTTCCGCAGATCGAAGCGGTCATGAAGACGGTCAGCGTGAAGGTTCAAGTGGGGGGCGGCATCCGCACCATCGACACGGTGCGACGGTATCTTCAGGCGGGTGTGGCGCGTGTCGTGTTGGGAACAGCCGCACTCACGGATCGAGGGTTTCTGGCGCAGGCCTGTCAGGAGTTTCCCCGGCGTATCTTGTTGGGCCTCGATGCGCGGGACGGTAAGGTGGCTGTGAAGGGATGGACCAGCGTCTCCGCGACGAAAGCCACCGATCTCCTTAAGGAACTTGCCGGGCTTGAGCTGGGCGCCGTCATTTATACTGACATTGCGCGGGACGGCATGTTGAGCGGGCCGAATCTGGTAGCCCTGCGGGAAGTGGTCGAGCTGTCATCGTTTCCGGTCATCGCGTCCGGGGGAATCACGCGTGTGGAAGACCTGCAGGCGGTTCAATCACTTGGTCCGCGGGTGGAGGGGGCCATCGTCGGGAAGGCTCTCTATGACGGCAAGCTGGACTATCGCGAGGCGCTCGCTTCGCTCAGTAAGGGATGAGCGTGGAGGAGAACGCGTCAGGGTGCTCATGTTGACCAAACGCATCATTCCCTGTTTGGACGTCAAGGACGGTCGAGTCGTCAAGGGAGTGAGTTTCGTCAACCTGCGGGATGCCGGCGATCCGGTCGAGGTGGCAACCATCTATGACCGTGAAGGTGCGGACGAGTTGTGCTTTCTGGACATCACTGCGTCGCACGAAAACCGCAAGACCATCATTGATGTGGTGGAGCAAACGGCGGCCCGGGTCTTCATGCCTCTCACGGTCGGCGGCGGCGTGCGGACGCTGGAGGACATTCGGGCGTTACTCAATGCCGGAGCCGACAAAGTCAGTATCAACACCACAGCGGTGCAACAGCCCGAGTTCGTGCGAGAGGCCGCGCAGCGTTTCGGCACGCAGTGTATCGTCGTGGCGATCGATGCCAAACGATCGGCGCAAGCCGGGCACTGGGAGGTCTTCACCCATGGCGGCCGCAAGCCGACTGGTCTCGATGCGATCGAATGGGCGCAACGTATGGAACAGTACGGGGCCGGAGAGATCCTCCTGACCAGCATGGATCAGGATGGTCGCCAGAACGGGTACGATCTGGCATTGACCGCGGCGGTGTCGGAGCGTCTGACGATTCCGGTGATTGCATCTGGGGGGGTGGGAACGTTGGAGCATTTGTACGATGGGTTGGTGAAAGGCAGGGCGGACGCCGTGCTGGCCGCTTCGATTTTTCACTTTCGGACCCATACAGTTCAACAGGCGAAGACCTATCTGCGTGACCGCGGGGTGCCGGTTCGGTTGGGGGCGGCCTAGATGGAGCAGGACGCGATGTCGAAGGACAGTCCAAGTATGACGTTTGACGGACAGGGGCTGATTCCTGCTGTGATCCAGGATTGGCTCGACGGGACGGTCTTGATGCTGGGCTACATGAATCAAGACGCTCTCATCAAAACTCTTCAGACGCGGTCAGTCCACTTTTGGAGCCGCTCGCGCCAGAAACTGTGGGAAAAGGGCGAAACCTCCGGCCATTTCCTTCGAGTCAAGGATCTGTTTGTCGATTGTGATCGCGATACGATTCTCGTGAAGGCCGAACCGGTTGGCCCAACCTGCCATACAGGCGAGCGGGCCTGCTTTTTTGTCCGGATGACGGAGGAAGGGCACGCCGGGGAGGACAAGACCCAGGATGCCGCCGGCGGTATTCTGGAGCGTATCTATCAGGCCATTCTCGCGCGCAAGGCCGCCCCGCAGCCTGACTCCTATGTCTCGAAGCTGTTGCAGGGCGGACCTGATCGCATTCTGAAAAAGGTCGCCGAAGAAGCAGGTGAGGTGATCATTGCCGCGAAGAACCAGAAGCGGGATGAGATCATCTATGAGACGGCCGACCTGCTCTTTCACACGCTGCTGGTGCTCGGGTATCACGACGTGACGCTCGGAGAGGTGTATCGCGAATTGGGGAACCGCTTCGGGAAGTCCGGACTGCGACCGCCGCCGGAGGGAGGATCGCGTGAGTAGCTGCATTTTCTGCCGCCTTGTTGAAGGCGGCATTCCTGCGAAAATTGTGTATCAGGATGAGCAGGCGCTGGCATTCGAAGACCGCAATGCCCAGGCACCCGTGCATCTCCTGGTGATTCCGAAGCGCCATGTGGCGTCTGTCCAGGATTGCCAGGAGAGGGACCAGGCGCTGCTTGGCCATCTTCTGTTGACCTGTTCGAAGGTTGCGCGGATGAAAAATCTAGCCGAATCCGGCTATCGGGTCGTGACGAACACTGGAACGGATGGCGGGCAGACCGTGTTTCATCTCCATTTTCACGTGCTCGGCGGGAGGCACATGGCATGGCCTCCAGGGTAATCTGCCCGTTCCAATCGATTGACACTCGTACAAACCGTTTGTTAAGCTGAACGGTCAATTTTCAATCGCATTCATTACATTCCAGCCAAGATTCATGGGTGGTTGGACTTCCTGCGGGTGCAAGCGAGGACCGCCGTGGGCCAAGGCCTGATTTCGGACGACGTCATCAACCAAATCAGAGACCGAGTGGACATCGCGGAGATCGTCGGCCAACATGTGGCTTTGACCAGGGCTGGCCAGAATCTTAAGGGCTTGTGTCCGTTCCATCAGGAAAAGTCTCCCTCCTTCACGGTCAGTTCTTCGCGACAGATCTTCCACTGTTTTGGGTGCGGAGCCGGCGGCAATGTGTATACGTTTCTCATGAAATTGACAGGGGCCGGCTTTCCTGAGATTGTCCGGGACCTGGGGCGCAAAGTGGGGGTGGATGTTCCTGAATCGAGCGGTGGTTATTCCAGCCATGAACGCACGCAGCTTGGACGCTTGGAGCAGCTCAATGTCGCGGCCGGAACTTGGTACCAGCGAATGCTGACGGAGGAGGCGGGAGGAGCTCATGCCCGGGCCTATCTTGGTGTGCGCGGCATTCACCCTGACACGACCATGCAGTTCCAATTGGGGTATGCGCCGCCCGAGTGGGATGGGCTCACCAAAGCCATGCTGAAAGAAGGCTTCGCTGCTGCGGATCTTGTCGCGGCAGGTTTGTCCATTCCGCGAGATCAGAGTGGGCAGCAGAAAAGCAACTTGGCAGGACACTACGATCGCTTTCGCTCTCGGGTGATGTTTCCGATCCTGGATTTGCGCAAGCGGGTCGTGGCGTTCGGCGGGCGGATTCTTGGAGAGGGGACGCCTAAGTATTTGAATTCTCCTGAGACCCCGTTATTTAAGAAAGGGCAGACGCTGTTCGCGATGGATGCGGCCCGCGAAGCGGCTGGGCAGCACCAGACCTTGATCATTGTCGAGGGGTATTTCGACGCCGTCGCGTTGCACCAAGCCGGCATTCGTCATGTGGCCGCTACCTTGGGGACGGCCTTGACGGCCGAGCACATCACCATTATCAGGCGGTTCGCCTCGAATGTCGTGTTGCTGTTCGACCCAGACCAGGCCGGAGTCCGGGCTGCGTTACGAACGCTCGACTTGTTCGTCAATAGCGGCCTCAGTGTCAAGGTGGTCTCGCTGCCGGAGGGAGAAGATCCCGATACCTACGTTCGGCAATTTGGTGCCGATGGATTTACATCTCTGCATCGAACAGCGCCAAGCCTGCTGGATTTTGCAGTGGAGCACAGCCTGCGGACGGCTGAGTCGGGAACAATCGAAGATCGCATTCGGGCCGTGGATGCTGTGCTGCGCATTCTTCAGAAGAGTGCACATCCCATTGAGCGGGAAGAGCGGATTCGTCTCGTGGCGGAACGGCTGGGGCTCAGCCAGCAGCGGTTGATTGATCGTTATCCGACCCTCGCGTCTGAAGACCAGCGGCGGAACTCGATAAGCACACCGGCCCCGTCCCCTGCCGCTCCGTCGAAACCGAAAGGCAATCCAGAAGAGCGTGATTTGGCGCATCTGCTGGTGCAAGGGAGCTTGTCACCCGCGGACCTTCGTAAATTGTCGCCGGACGCCTTTTCGGCCCCGGCCTATCGCCGGCTTATTACATGTGCATTGCAGCATCTCGGACAGGACGGGCGGGTGTCCGTTCAGGGTCTGCTGGACGACCTGATCAACGATCAGGAGTGCGGTCCGCTGGTGACGGAATTGTCGATGTCGGAGCAACACTATGATGACGTTCCGGCGCATATTGCCGGATGTTTGGAGACGCTTGAGCGGAGAGGCCGCGAGCGGAGCTTGGGCGCACTGATTCAGGAATTGAAGGCGGCAGAGCGTGAACGGCGAGAGGATGATGTGCATCGCCTGAATAGACAGATTAACGATATGCGGATTCGGAAAGCCGGCGTGGCGCCGGCTGCGCTGACGTCTGCGGTGAAGGAGTAGGTATGCCGAAACAAGAATTACTCGGCGAGGTGAAGAAGCTCATTAACCTCGGAAAAGAGAAGGGCTTTCTCACGTACGACGATCTCAACAGCACCTTGCCGGCGGATGTTGTCTCGTCGGACCAATTCAGCACGATCATGACGATGTTCGGCGAAATGGACATCGAGATTGTGGAGTCCGCCGAGACCGAGCGCGCCCCGAAGGCCGCCGCCGATGGCGAAGAGGCCATCGAGGAAAGCGAGGAAGGCGAGGCTCCGGAGGAAAGCGAAAAGGAGATCGATCTCACACCAGGTGCGCTCAGTCGGACCGACGATCCGGTCAGGCTGTACCTGAAGGAAATGGGAAGTGTGGCGCTGCTGAGCCGGGAAGGTGAGATCGAAATCGCCAAGCGCATCGAGGAGGGAAAGAAAGATATCGCCACGGTCGTCTATGGGCTGCCGATGACCTTGGAGTTCGTCCTGAACCTTCGCGACCAGCTGAAGAACGGCAAGATCGATGTGCGGGAGATCGTGCCGGTGGTCGAAACAGAAGAAGACTTCGAGGAAGAGGCCGTCGAGAAAGACTACGAAGAGCTGCGGGTCAAAACGTTGGACTCCTTGAATGCGGTTCGCAAGGTCTCCGCCTCGCTCAAGGACTTGTACGACAAGGCCCGCCATGTCGGCGCCGATCCCGAGAAACTGAAACGCCTCCGTAAACAAATCGATACGGTGCGTGGGCAGGTCGTCGACAAGATGGAATCGGTGAATTTGCACGGCGTCTTGAAAGACCGGATGACGCAGCGGGTCCGCGACCTCAATCTGCTTTTTCGCACGGCGGAACGGGAAGTGACGAGCTGTCAACGTCGTCTGGGAGTGGGCGGCGAAGCAGGCGCAGAACTCCTGCGGCGCTTGTGCCGAACCCACAAGGATCTCCTGGCCGTCAAGCGGAGGACCGGGCTCTCCGAAGAGGTGTTGCAAGACATCAAGAAACACTATCAGGCGGCTAAAGGCCGGATTCGCCAGCTCGAGGCGGAAGAGGCCTTGGTGTCTGCCGAAGAGATCAGGGACGCGGTCAAGCATCTCGACGTAGCCGAAGAAAAGGTCAAGCGAGGCAAGGCTGAACTCGTCGAGGCCAACTTGCGTTTGGTCGTGAGTATTGCCAAGAAGTACACGAACCGCGGGCTGCAGTTCCTGGATCTGATTCAAGAGGGCAATATCGGCCTCATGAAGGCGGTCGACAAGTTCGAGTACAAGCGCGGGTACAAATTCAGCACCTATGCGACCTGGTGGATCAGGCAGGCGATTACCCGCGCGATTGCCGACCAGGCCCGGACCATCCGCATTCCGGTCCACATGATCGAAACGATCAATAAACTCATCCGGACCTCGCGCCATCTGGTGCAAAAGCTCGGCCGAGAACCGACTCCAGAAGAAATTGCGGAGCGCATGGATTTGCCGCTCGACAAGGTTCGAAAGATCCTAAAAATCGCGCGCGAACCGATTTCTCTCGAAACCCCGATCGGCGAGGAGGAAGACAGTCATTTAGGGGACTTCATCGAAGACAAGAAAGCGGTATCGCCGTTGGAAGCCGCCATTCGCTACGACTTGCAGCGCCAGATCAACGGCGCACTGGAAACGCTCACACCCCGAGAGGAAAAGGTCTTGCGTAAACGGTTCGGTATCGGCGAGGCCACCGACCATACACTCGAGGAAGTGGGGCAGGACTTCGAGGTGACTCGCGAGCGCATCCGGCAAATCGAGGCCAAAGCCTTGCGCAAACTTCGGCATCCGAGCCGCAGCAAAAAGTTGCGCAGTTTTGTCGAGAGCCTCTAAGGCAATTTAGTCGAGCGCTGTTTGACTCTGCCTGACCGGCAGCCTAAAATCAACCGTTCGAATCGGGCGCGGAAGAGCCGAGCGCGTGTTGTGATCGGTTGCCACAACCGGTGTCATGACGAAGTCCGAGAGCCGGCCATGGCTCGCAGGGCTGGGCCCATAGCTCAGGTGGTTAGAGCGGCTGACTCATAATCAGCTGGTCCTAGGTTCAAGTCCTAGTGGGCCCACCAGCCTGAGTACCTCACGAAGATGCCGGTGCGAGAGGCGTCGTGTGACGATGCCGTCCCGCCACCCATAAGGAGCCCGTTGAACCTACAGCTCTCTCCCCTCATTGAATTGCAGAAAATCGATCTCCGAATCGCCGAACTCAAAGAGCAGCGGCGAAAAATACCAGAACGGCTTGAAATGAACGAAGTGCCTCTCCGCGAGGCGAAGCGAGTGTTGCAGGAGGCCTCGGCTTCTACCGAAGCACTGATCAAGGAGCGCCGCAGCCAGGAAAAGGACCTTGAGGCGCATGAAGATCGCATCGGTAAGATGAAAGATCGCGCCGCTCAACTCAAAACCAATCAGGAATACCAAGCGCATCTCTTCGAAGTGGAGTTGGCCAACAAGAAAAAGGGCGAGATCGAGGAGAAAATCCTGCTGGCGATGGAGCGGATAGAACAGACCCAGCGGGTTATGGCGGACGCGCAGGCGAAGCTCAAGGAGTCAGAGGCTGTGTTCACGAAGGAGAAAGCGACACTAGACGCGCGCGATCAAGCCCTCTCTGCGGAATTGGCGAACTTGGACATTCAGCAGAAGCAGTTGTCCGGACAGGTAGAGAAGGCGCTCCTGGCGCGATACAACAAGTTGAAGACGACGAGGAAGGACCAGGCCTTGGCATTGGTCAAGGATGGAATTTGTTTGGGCTGTCGACTTCAACTGCCACCACAACTCGTTTCTCAGGTCAAGCGTGCCCAAGACGTGCACACCTGCCCCTACTGCTACAGAATGCTCTATTGGGAAGGGGAGCCTGCCACGGAAGTGAAGGGGGCTGCCAACCACGATCAGGCCCAGAATTTCGAAATCGGCGAATCAGTCTAGCAATATGCTGAAAATGTCCGCCAGCGTTGTTCTCGCGCGGTCCGAGGCTCAACGTACGGAAGAGTACGGCTTCGCCTTTTCGTTTGCTGCGGCCGCGTTGGGCATCCATTTTGACCATCCTGCGGGTAGGTTTCTCGTAGTCCCGCACAGTCGAGGTCATGGTCTCCAAGCGCCTCGAAAATAGTTATTCACCAGCCTGGTCGCCTTCCCCTAAGACTTGCTTCGTCGTTTTGAAGTGCAGTTTCGCGACCGTGCTTAATCGGTCCCGCCCGTACTTCTTGATTACCATCCTTCCGGCAAGCTCCACGGCGGGGGAGGCACCCTTGGGTAGGGTCGTGTTCAGCTCTTGAGACAGCCTCTGCAGGCGCTGAAGAAATTCTGCTCGGGCAAGGATCGAGGCGGCCGCCACGGCCACATCAGATTCGGCCTTCGTCCGTTGTACTAATCGGATCTGCTTGCCCTTCTCCTGGAGCGCATTCAGGATTAAACGTTCATCGCCGAACTGGTCTGCTATGGCCAGGTCGCAATCCACCTGCTGGAGCAGGTTTTCCAGTGCCCTGGCATGGCCCCAGGCCAACAGTCGATTCAAATTCCTGATCTTGGCATACAGCTCGTTGTACCGCTGTGGCCCGATGGCCACGATGCTGTGCGGGCAGAGCAGACGGATGTCGGGAGCCATTTCCAGAATCCGTCCATCGGAGATTTTCTTGCTGTCGCGGACCTGCATGAGGGCGAGATCCCGTTGTGTGGGTGGCGTCACAAACACGGCGGCGATGACCAGTGGGCCGAAATAGTCCCCCTTGCCGGATTCGTCGATTCCTATACGGTCCAGAGCTGACAGGTTTGTTGCGGCAGGCACTCGGTGAAACTCCCAGGTGGAAACCGGCGTGGCGGCGCGGTAATCTACCAAAGCTCAGAAGGCCGGTCAATTTGCGGAGGCGTGCAATGGAGACTCGAAACAATATGGTCACGAAACGGGTGTCCATGATGCCCACGAACATCTTGTGGCTGGTCTGTGGTGTCGTGGCCATGATGGTGACGACGACGGGCTGTCAAACCAATCCTTACACCGGACGCTGGCAGCTGATGATGGTGCCGATGTCCCAAGAAGTGCAGATGGGCGCGCAGGCCTATTCACAAGTGAAGAGCGATCCCAAAATGAAGCCGTCGACCGATCCACGAGAGATTGAACCGGTGAAGCGAGTGGCGGCGCGCGTGATCGAGGCTGCCAAACGATCCAAATACAGCGAGATGGCGAATCAATTCGAGTGGGAAGTGACGGTCATCAAGGATGACAAGACCATGAATGCGTTTGCCCTGCCGGGCGGAAAGATTGCCGTCTACACCGGTATTTTCCCCGTTGCCAAGACAGAAGCGGGACTCGCCGCCGTCATGGGCCATGAAGTCGTGCATGCGCTGGCGCGGCATGGCGGAGAGCGGATGAGTCAAAACACCTTGGCTCAGACAACGCTCCAAGCTATCGGCATCGCGCTTGGGGTGAGTGGAGCCAATCCAGTTCTCTCGCAAGCGGGAATGGCGGCGTTGGGAGTCGGGGCTCAGGTAGGGGTATTGCTCCCGTTCAGTCGGAAACACGAGTCGGAAGCCGACTATGTCGGGGTATTGCTCGCGGCTGAGGCGGGGTATGACCCTCGAGAATCGATTCGGCTCTGGACGCGAATGGGCGAGCTCTCTGGCGGCAAGGAATCGTCGGAATTCATGTCCACCCACCCCAGCCATGAAACCAGAATCCAGCAACTCGAAGAGTGGATGGCCGAAGCCATGCCGATCTACCAGTCGAAACCACCGGCTCCCAACGGGGAGCTGCCTCCCCTGCGATAAAATTCAAGCCTGCATTCGCTCAAGTGCTGGTGCCTGCCCCTGCTCTGATGACCATAGCGTCCCAATTGCGATTTACCATGCCGCTTGCTTCGGGACCGCGCCGACCAGAGCTGAGAAGCCGGTAACCTGGCGGCTTTTCGAACGGCTTGTGAAGGAGTCTTGAATCCTTGTGCCTCCGCACTTATAGTGATGGTGCGCGCTGGGGGGGCACGGGTGCTCGCTCGTTGAGCTTGCTCGACGAGAGGAAAGTCCGGACTCCAAGGGCAAGGACGCTGGATAACGTCCAGGCGGAGCGATCCGACACCAGCACCACAGAGAATAGACCGCCGATGGCCGGTGCGGTGGACATAGGTCGATCGCGTCGGCTCAGGTAAGGGTGAAACGGTGGGGTAAGAGCCCACCGCGGTGATGGCGACATCAACGGCACGGTAAGCGTCGTCCGGAGCAAGACCAAATAGGGGGACGCCTGCGGCGCTCGCAAGAGCTCAGCAGAAAGGCCGGCCCGGCCGAGGTCCTCGGGTAGGTTGCTTGAGGCTCGAGGTAACTCGAGTCCCAGAGAAATGATCACCCTCGCGTGAGCGCAAGTTTCACGCGGGACAGAATCCGGCTTACAGGGTTTCTCCAACGCGCTTTTTTAATCGCTTCGCGCAGCTCTCCCCCAGTCACCTTGCCAGAAAGGGTTTCCCGCCCATTGATGAGGACCACCGGCACGCGATCTCCGTATTGCGCGAGGAGACGCTGGTCGCTGTCAATGTCCACCGCGACTAGGTCGAACGAGATGTCCGGTTGTATCTGCTCAGCCACGCGGTAGACCACCCGACAGAGATGGCAATCGTGACGGGAGACAATCGTGACGAGAAGGGGATTCATAAGTCCCACAATTGATGAAATGAGCGGGCCTCCCTATACCATAGGCAAGGAGTGAGTACCAGCCTCGCGCAAGGAAGTTGTTGAGCTCGCTCTCTTGACCTCACGTGAGATCTGGTGATACCATCCGCCATCTTACCCATTGTTTTTTCAGTAAGAATGTATCAACCTGTGTCCCGCATGTGATGCAGGGAGAGGATTGTTCTCAGTTGAGATATACAGTCCTTCGCTATGGATTGCGAAGGGGAGGTTGATATGAAGCTCACCGGATCAGAAATCCTGATCGAATGCTTGAAATGCGAAGGTGTGAAAACGATTTTTGCCCTGCCGGGCGGTGTCGTGCTGAAGATCTTCGACATGCTCCATCAGCAAAAAGACATTGAAGTCGTTCTGACCCGACACGAGCAAGGCGCCGGTCATATGGCTGAAGGCTATGCCAAAGCCACCGGCAAGGCCGGTGTCTGCTTGGTAACCTCCGGGCCTGGAATGACCAACGTGATTACCGCGCTGGCCGATGCCTATATGGATTCGGTTCCGCTGGTCTGTTTCAGCGGGCAGGTATCCACGAGTTTGATTGGCAACGATGCGTTTCAGGAAGCCGACAACATCGGCCTCAGCCGACCCTGCACGAAATACAACTTTCTCGTGAAGGATGTGAACGACCTGGCGACGACCATCAAGGAAGCCTTCTATATCGCGACGACAGGACGGCCTGGACCGGTCCTGGTAGACATTCCCAAAGATGTGTCCATGGCCAAAGCTGAGTTTACCTATCCCAGCTCGGTAGCGATCCGTGGGTACAATCCGACGTACGAAGGCAACAAGTGGCAGATCAAGCAGGCCGCCGAAGCCATTATGAAGGCAAAGAAGCCGATTCTGTATGTCGGCGGGGGCGTCGTGTTTTCAGCCGCCTCCAAGGAATTGCTGGAATTGGCGGAGATGACACAGATTCCTGTGGATATGACGTTGATGGGGCTCGGCGCGTTCCCGGGCGAACATCCGCAGTCGATGGGCATGATGGGCATGCACGGCACTTACTGCGCCAATATGGCGGTACATTACTCCGATTTGGTGATTGCGGTGGGGGCGCGATTCGATGACCGCGTGACGGGCAAGGTCTCAGAGTTCTGCCCATACGCCAAGGTGATCCATATCGATATCGATCCGACCTCGATCCGAAAAAACATCCATGTCGATATCCCGATTGTGGGCGACTGCAAGGCGGTCTTGCGGGAGTTGAATCAGATCCTCAAGGCGACTGCCAACGGGGACCAGAGAGACCTTCGCAAACCTTGGTGGGATCAAATCCGCGACTGGCAACAGGCTCATCCGTTGGTCTACCAGCAGGAGCCTGAAGGGGCAATTAAGCCGCAACATGTGGTTAAGAGATTGTATGAATTGACCAAGGACCGGGATCCGATTGTCTCGACAGATGTTGGCCAGCACCAGATGTGGACGGCCCAGTATTTCAAGCTCGCCAAGCCGAACCGTTGGTTGACCTCGGGCGGTTTGGGCACAATGGGGTTCGGGTTTCCCGCTGCCATGGGTGCGCAGGCGGCGTTCAGAAACCGGTTGGTGCTCTGTGTCGCCGGCGACGGTAGCGTGCAAATGAATATGCAGGAAATGGCCACTGCCGTCGTGTCGAAATTGCCGGTGAAGGTGATCATTCTGAATAATCGTTTCCATGGCATGGTCCGCCAATGGCAGGACTTGTTCTATGAAGGACGCTATGCCTCCAGCTATCTCGACACCACGCCGGATTTCGTGAAGTTGGCCGAAGCCTATGGGGCGGTGGGCCTGCGTGCGAACAAGGTCGGCGATCTGGATGCCGTGCTGAAGGAAGCCATCGCCACCGACAAGCCGGTCGTCGTCGATGTGCCCACATACCCCTATGAGAATTGTTATCCGATGATTCCGGCGGGTGGTTGCAACCACGAGATGATTCTCGAAGATCCGCCTGAGTTGAAGAGAAGGATGGCCGGGGCTCCCAGTACCGGGTCTAACGAAGATAAGGACACGATTCTTACAGCGTAGGGAGAAAGAGCTGATGGCAAATAGCGTATAGCAGGATGGAAGATCGGGAAGCTCAGTTCTCTTCGACCACCGGCCATCTGTTATTGGCTATTCGCTCTTCGTAACTCAATGGAACACATTATTTCGGTCACCGTAGAAAATAAGTTCGGCGTCTTATCCCGCGTGGCCGGGCTGTTCAGCGGTCGCGGTTTCAATATCGAAAGCTTGTCGGTTGCGCCGACACTCGATCCGTCCATGTCACAGATGACCATTGTCACGTCGGGGGACGACCGGATCGTGGAGCAAATCGTTAAGCAGCTGAACAAGCTGATCGATGTCATCAAGGTCGTGGATCTCAATGAGAGCGAATTCGTCTCCAGGGAGACGGCGCTGATCAAGGTCCACACAAAATCCGAGGACCGGGCGGAAGCCCTCAGGATCGCGGATATTTTTCGAGCGAACGTCATCGATTCGACGCCCTCGACCTACACCATCGAAGTGACGGGCGATCCCAAGAAGATCGAGGCCATCATCAATTTGCTGCAACCGCTGGGCATCAAGGAGCTGATTCGGACCGGGCGCGTGGCGATTGCGCGTGAGGCGATCAGGCCGGCCGTCAGCCAACCCAAAAAAGTCGTTCGAGAATAGCTCGCTCATCCTCTGTGTGCGGCCGTCGTTTCCACCCATGTGCCCTATGAACATTCAGGAGTGACGTATGAAGATCTATTATGACAAAGATGCCGACCTGCAGCTGATTCGTGGAAAGAAAGTGGCCGTGATCGGCTATGGAAGTCAGGGGCACGCCCACTCGCTCAATCTCAAGGAAAGCGGCGCCACGGTCGTCGTGGGGTTGCGTGAAGGCAGCTCATGGAACAAGGCGGAAGCGAGCGGTCTGAAAGTCATGCCCGTAGCCGATGCCGTGAAGGCGTCTGACGTCATCATGATCCTGGCTCCGGATGAAGCCCAGGCCGCCATTTATCGGCAAGAAATTGCGCCGAATCTGAAGCCCGGTTCCTATCTGGCCTTCGGCCACGGATTCAATATTCATTTCGGTCAGATTGTGCCGCCGGCGAACATCAACGTCTTTATGGTGGCACCTAAAGGACCCGGCCACTTGGTTCGGTCGGAATATACGAAAGGTAGTGGGGTTCCCTGCTTGCTGGCCATTCACCAAGATCCCAGCGGCAATACTCGTCAGGTGGGGTTGGCCTATGCCAGCGCGATCGGTGGTGGTCGAGCCGGTATCATCGAGACCAATTTCCGCGAGGAGACGGAGACAGACTTGTTCGGTGAGCAGGCGGTGTTATGCGGAGGGCTGACCTCGCTGATTCAAGCCGGATTCGAAACACTCGTGGAGGCGGGGTATTCGCCTGAAATGGCCTACTTCGAGTGTTTGCACGAAGTGAAACTGATCGTGGACCTGATTTATCAAGGCGGCATCGCCAACATGCGGTATTCGATCAGCACGACGGCAAAATATGGCGATATCACCCGCGGTCCGCGCGTGGTCACTGAACAAACGAAACAGGAAATGAAGAAGATCCTTGCGGAGATCCAAAGCGGCCAATTCGCCAAGGAATGGGTGCTGGAAAACCAGGCGAACCGACCGGTCTACAATGCCTTGCTGAAAAAAGGCGAGGGTCATTCGATTGAAGAAGTCGGCGGCCGTCTTCGGGCCATGATGCCTTGGTTAAAAAAAGACCAGTTGGTAGACAAGAACAAAAACTAACACCTCAACCGGGCTCTTCGTGGTAGCATTTGAAGAGTGCCTGGAGGTCTATGGCTGATCGAGCCGTTGGGATACCGATCGTAAAGGAAGGGTTGCCGTTCGTCGGCGGTCTGGGAGGCGCTGCCCTGCTCTTTGGCTTGGCTGGATGGATCATTCCAGCGGGAGTGGTAGGTGGCTTCATGCTCTTTACCGCCTGGTTTTTCCGGAATCCCAGGCGGGTCATCCCCCAGGAACCCAATGTGGTGGTGGCGTCCGGGGACGGCAAAGTGATCGCGATTGAAGAAGAGTTTGAGCCGCGTTATTTGAAAGAAAAAAGTATCAGGCTTACTGTATTTTTGAATGTGTTCGACGTGCATGTGAATCGAATGCCCTGCGCGGGGACCGTGGAGGGAATCAGTTATCAGCCCGGCCAGTTTCTCGTGGCCAGCAAGCCGGAGGCGACGCTCCGTAACGAACAAAACGCCGTGATGATGAAGGCAGAGTCAGGGGCGAAAGTGCTCTGCGTGCAAGTTGCTGGCTTGATTGCCCGTCGGATCGTATGTTGGGTCCGGCAGGGGGAGCGCGTGCAGCGGGGAGAACGGTTTGGATTGATACGGTTTGGCTCGCGGATGGATACCTTTCTTCCGCTTGGTTCCAAGATTCGTGTTGCGGTGGGCGATCGTGTCAAAGGTGGAGAAACCATCGTGGGGGAACTCCGATGAAATCACCAGCCATGCGGGCTCCGTTCGCCAAAGGTCATCGAAAGCGACAGGCCATGTACCTGATTCCCAACCTGTGCACGACGGGAAATTTGTTTTGCGGAGTCTTTGCAATTTTGTCGGTATTCAATGGTCAGCATCTGGCCGCGGCCATCGCAATCTTGGTTGGGATGATCTTCGACATGTTAGACGGGAAGTTGGCCCGACTAACGAACAGTACCGGCCAGTTCGGCATCGAATATGACTCCTTGTCCGATGTGGTGTCGTTCGGCGTCGCGCCGGGCGTCCTCATCTATTCCTATGCGTTGAGTGGGCAGGGTATGTTCGGGGTGGCGGTCATGTTTGCCTATGTTGCCATGGGGGCGGTTCGGCTGGCTCGGTTCAACGCCACGGTGAGCACGTCCGACAGCAAGTATTTCACAGGGTTGGCCATTCCGGCGGCGGCCGGCGTCATCGCATCGTTGGTGATCTTCGATCTTCACATCACCCAGATGGGGGCCGAAGGAAAGCCGTTGTTGATTTTGGTGATCACGTTCGCGCTGGCGTTTCTGATGGTGAGCACGATCAAATACCGCAGCTTCAAGGACATGAAGTTCAGGCGAGGCGATCACTTTACCTATCTGGTGTGGGGCATTCTCGCCCTGATGTTGATCGTAGCCTGGCCACAGGCTATGCTATTCGTGACTTTCGCTGGATACGCCTTGTCCGGCCCAGTTGCGCGCCTCTGGACGATGGTGGCCAAGAGTACCGGCAAACAGGCTGCGAAGACCGATGCGCCGGTATTGGATTCGAGAGAGTAGGAATAGCTGTGATGAGGAGTAGTAGGCGGAATTGACCGAACTGAGAGAGCTGGTGGATGGTGCGAACCAGCCGGTTATCTGCCGAACTCGCCTCTGAGCTGGACTCGTGAAGCCCCTGTGGTGGTAGTGAGTCCCGGGTTGTCCACGTCACGGATTGAATCAAGGGCAGTAGGATGGGACGATTCTTCATCCGCTGCTGAATCAGGGTGGTACCACGAAGCTCGCAAGGCCTTCGTCCCTGTCCACGGGGAGAAGGCTTTTTTTATTTCAGGTTGCTCAAGAGCCTCCGGCGATGTGTTCCGTCGCCCCTCTCCCCTCCATATAGCCGCCAATGCGCGTCGGGGACTTCGCTCCTTTCGGCATGGCTGGGAAACATTTTTGAGCAATCTGCAGGACAGAGGAGGTAAGTCATGACTCGGATGATCAGAATATTCGACACGACGTTGCGGGACGGCGAGCAGTCGCCGGGGGCGAGCATGAACGTCGAAGAGAAACTCATGATCGCCAAGCAGCTGGCTCGCCTCGGCGTGGATATCATTGAAGCCGGCTTCGCCTATAGTTCGCCTGGAGACTTCGAGGCGGTTCGCCGGATTGCACAGGAAGTCGAAGGACCGGTGGTCTGCAGTCTCGCTCGAGCCAGACCGGAGGACATTGCGCGAGCTTCGGAAGCATTGAAGGGCGCGCCAAAGGTCCGCATCCATACCTTTCTCTCCACATCGGACATCCACCTCAAGCACCAATTCAGGATGACGCGGGAGGAAGCGATGCGGCGTGCCGTGGAGATGGTGCAATTGGCCCGCACCTATGTGGAGGATGTCGAGTTTTCTCCGATGGATGCCAGTCGGTCCGATCCGGCCTACCTGTGTGAAGTGATTGAAGCGGTTATTGCGGCAGGGGCTGGGACGGTCAATATTCCCGACACGGTGGGCTATGCCAATCCTGAGGAGTTCGGTGGCCTGATCAAGAGAATCAAGGACAGCGTGCCGAACAGCGGGCAAGCCGTGATTTCCGTCCACTGTCATAACGATTTGGGGTTGGCTGTCGCCAATAGCCTCGCTGCGGTAATGGCGGGGGCCGGCCAAGTGGAATGTACGATCAATGGCATCGGCGAACGGGCCGGAAACACCTCGCTCGAAGAGATCGTGATGGGTCTCCGGACGCGCAAGGATTGGTACGGGGCTGATACCAAGGTCGTCACCGAGGAAATCTCAAAAACCAGCCGCCTCGTGAGCAAGATCACCGGCATGGTGATTCAGCCGAACAAGGCGATCGTCGGGGCCAATGCGTTCGCCCATACGTCGGGCATTCACCAGGACGGGTTGCTTAAAGATAAAACGACCTATGAGATCATGCGGCCGGAATCCATCGGCCTTGAGCAGAACAAGCTGGTGATGGGCAAGTTGTCCGGGCGGCATGCGTTTCGTCAGCGACTGGAGGACTTGGGCTACAAGCTGACGGAAGAGGAGATCAACCACGCCTTTGAACGGTTCAAGCGGCTGGCGGACCAGAAGAAAGAGATTTACGAGGAAGACCTCGAAGTGATCGTGTCCGAAGAAGTCGCCAAAATGTCGGAGCGGGTGGCCCTGAAGTCGTTTCACGTCGAAAGCGGGACCCACATGGTGCCCAAGGCCACGGTCGAGTTGGAAATCGACGGGAAGCTGGTGACCCACAGCGGAACCGGTGATGGCCCAGTGGATGCGGTCTATCGGACGATCGCCGCCATGACCCATACGAAGAGCAAGTTGCTGATGTTCGGGGTCAAGGCCATTACCGGTGGCACGGACGCACAAGGGGAAGTCTCTGTGCGGGTGGAGGAAGACGGTCGCACGGTATCCGGACATGGAGCCGATACGGATATCATTACCGCCGCGGCACGAGCCTATCTGAATGCCCTCAATAAGCTGGCCTATTTTGCTTCCAAACAAGCAGAAGGGGGTCAGAAGGTCAGCTTGATTTGATCTGCGGCAGCAAGGTAGATTTCTCAGTCCTCGCCGGTGCATCCGCACCAGCTTGGACTGGGCGACGCCTCTCGCTGTTCCTATCGAGGATTATGTGCGAAACGGTGCACGATGCTGGGTACGCATCTTCAGCGATGTCCTGAATTTTTGGCGGGAGACCATACGAGGCTGCGGGAACTGCTTCACCCTGCGAAGGCATCCCTTGCCTTAGGCTATAGCCTGGCGCACGGACTTCTCGATCCGGGCAAGCAGTCCCTCTGGCATCGCTTGAAATCTTCGGAGGTGTACTATTTCATCGCCGGTCGTGGCGTGATGAACGTAGAGGCGGAAACCCTGGCGGTGGAGGCTGGCTCGGTGATCTATGTGCCGCCGGGGGCCAAGCAATCGTTGCTGAATAACGGAACGGACCCGATTGAATTTCTCTGCCTGGTCGATCCAGCCTGGACACCGGAGCACGAGGCAGTCGTTGACTAGTGGAGAGGAGATGCACACGTGAAAGCGAGAATCGCTGTCTTGGCCGGAGACGGAGTCGGCCGCGAAATTGTCCCGGAAGCCGTGAAGGTCTTGAAAGCGGTCGCCGCGCGATACGGCCATAGCTTTGAGTTTGTAGCCGGCGATGTCGGAGGTCATGCCATCGATAAAGTCGGCGTTCCATTGCCGCAGGAAACACTGTCGATTGCGAAACAAAGCGACGCCGTCTTGCTCGGCGCAGTCGGTGGTCCGAAATGGGAAGGGTTGGAGTACAGCCTTCGACCCGAGCGGGCCTTGCTCGGCTTGCGGGAACAACTCGGGCTCTATGCCAATTTGCGTCCTGCCAAGCTCTACCCCATGCTCGCCGATGCCTCCACCCTGCGGCGAGATGTTATTGAGAGGATCGACATGCTCGTCATTCGCGAGCTGACCGGGGGAATTTATTTCGGCAAGCCGAAGGGAATCGAAAAAATGCCCGGCGGCGGAGAACGCGGGTTCAATACGGAAGTCTACACGACTGAGGAAATTCGTCGCATCGCCGTGGTGGCGTTTGAAGCGGCCCGCAAGCGCCGCAAGAAAGTCACCTCGGTAGACAAGGCCAATGTGCTGGAGTCTTCAGAGCTGTGGCGGCGGGTGGTGACGGAAGTTCAGAAAGACTATGCCGACGTGGCCTTGAGCCACATCTATGTCGACAATTGCGCGATGCAGCTGGTGCGCAATCCCCGGCAATTCGACGTCTTGCTGTGTAACAACATCTTCGGCGATATTCTCAGCGACGAAGCGGCGATGCTCACCGGTTCGATTGGCATGCTGCCCTCCGCCAGCATCGGGGCCAAGGTGGGTCTCTTCGAGCCGATTCACGGCAGCGCGCCCGACATCGCCGGGAAAAATATCGCCAATCCGATTGCGACGATTGCATCCGCCGCGATGATGTTGTCTTACGCCTTCCGGCTTGAGAAAGAGGCGGAAGCGATCGAGCAGGCGATTCTAAAAACCCTCGAGCAAGGGCTTCGCACCAAGGATATTCATGCCGAGGGTATGCGGCTAGTCGGCACCACCGAGATGGGCGATGCCATTGTGCGCAATCTCGCCTCGTGAGTCACGATGACACGCGCAGCACAATCCGGAATTATTGAGACAGTGGCAGGGAATGGCGAGTCGGGCTACGCTGGAGATGGCGGGCCGGCCGGCGCGGCTTCGCTGAACGAACCGAAAGGTCTCTGCGTGGACCATGAGGGGAATCTGTACATCGCGGATTCCGAAAATCATGTCGTGCGTCGCGTCGATCGGGCGACGGGGGTGATCACGACTGTGGCCGGAGTCTGTCCAGCGGGTATGACCGGACCTGTTCCGTCGCAAGAGGCTTTGGAAGTGCCGGTGGAGGAAGAAGATGATCCTTTTGCCGACGCGTCTACGGATACCACGAAGGCCTACTCCCAAGTCACCGATGTCAGTGGAACGGTGCGCTACGTGACTGGGGGACGGCTCACCATAGAGCACGATTCTGGAGATGGCGGCCCTGCCCGTCAAGCAAGGTTGAACTTTCCCAGCGCCGTGGCCATCGATCGATTCGGGAACCTGTACATTGCCGATACGATGAACCATCGGGTGAGAAAGGTCGATGCAGCCACCGGAGTGATCTCGACCATCGCGGGGACCGGCCAGGCGCGTTATTCCGGCGATGACGGTCCGGCGGTCCTTGCGGCGCTCAATGAGCCGACCGGTCTGGCCGTCAGTGACGACGCGCTGTACATTGCCGACCAGAGCAACAATCGTGTGCGTAGGGTGCAGCTCGCTACCGGGGTAATCACGACCGTTGCCGGAGATGGAACGGCCGCATATAGCGGAGATCAGGCTCCGGCCGCTCAGGCCAGTCTGTCAGGACCAAGCGGCGTGGCCTTAACGGGAGACGGGTTGTTGTATGTGGCCGATACTTTCAATAGCCGGATACGATCCGTCGATGCGACGACTGGACAAATAGCGACCGTGGCGGGAGACGGAGGAATATACCGCTATCAGGGACCGGATGAACCCTGTTCGCAAAGTCTCTCCAGGCCTGCAGCTATCGCCGTCGGTCACGACGGGAAACTCTACATGACGGATTCGGACAGCCATTTGATTCGGGTGTGGGACGGGCGGACGAAGACCATTAGGCGCCTGTCCGGGACCGGCGTTGCGCAGTTCTGCGGAGACGGCGGCGATGCCCTGGCAGGCAGTCTTAGTTTTCCATTCGGCGTGGCGGTCGATGCGACCGGGACCATCTATATCGCGGATACATTCAACCACCGCATCAGGGCTCTGACAGCGATTGCATGAGGACGGCATCATGTTGAAGAAGAAAAAGGTCTACACGGTGGCGGTGCTTGGAGCGACCGGGGCCGTTGGGAAGGAAAGTCTCGAGATTCTAGAAGAACGCAACTTTCCCCTTGAGACGCTACGCTTGTTTTCGTCGAAACGGTCGGCGGGCGAGGTCCTGTCCTGCCAGGGTAAGGAGTACAAGGTGGAGGAGCTGACAGAAGCCTCTTCCTTTGCCGGGGTGGACATTGCCTTTGTGTCAGCGACGGATGCCATCAGCCGGGACTACGGCGCACGATTGGGTGCGGCAGGCGTCGTCGTCATCGATGACAGTGCAGTCTTTCGCATGGATCCTGATGTGCCGCTCGTGGTACCCGAGGTCAACGCGTCCGCCCTGCGATCGATGAAGCGAGGGATTGTGGCCATTCCCAACTGCACGACTACCCCGCTCGTCATGGCGCTCAAGCCGCTTCGCGATGCCGCTGGCATCAAGCGGGTCGTGGTGACGACCTTTCAATCGGTGTCCGGCACCGGGTCTGCCGCCATGGATGAATTGGTCGACCAAACGAAGGCGTTGATCTCTTTTCAAGACGTGAAGGTGCAGGTCTATCCCTATCAAATCGCGTTCAACCTCTTGCCGGCCGTCGGCTCGTTCGGCGAGGGCGGCGATTGCTCGGAAGAGGTGAAGATCGTTCAAGAGACCAGAAAAATTCTTGAGATGCCTTCGCTACGGGTGACGGCGACCACGGTGCGGGTGCCGGTGTTGCGATGTCACTCCGAGGCCATCAATGTCGAACTTGAACGGCCGCTGAAGGCGAACGATGCGCGGGCCGCTCTCGCGGAGATGCCCGGAGTCATCGTCTATGACGACCCCCTGAAAAAATTGTATCCCATGCCGTTCGACGTATCGGGAAAAGACGAGGTCTACGTCGGACGGATCCGCGAGGATGAGTCCATCACCAATGGATTGAATCTCTGGGTCGTGAGCGATAATCTCCGGAAGGGCGCTGCCCTTAATGCCGTTCAAATTGCCGAATGTCTGATACAATGAACAATGGCAGCGTGGAACGGCGTGGGGCGATGGTTGATTGTCGTGGGACTGGTCATAGCCGTGTTTGGGGTCCTTCTGACGCTGGCGGAAAAATGGCCTGGCTTCGGTTCCGCGTTCAGCTGGATTGGTAAATTACCGGGCGATCTCTCGATCACACGAGAGCAATTCAGTGTCTATATCCCGATCGCGACCAGTCTCGTGCTCAGCATTCTGCTGAGCCTTGTTCTCTCTGTCCTCTCATGGCTCTTTCGCCGCTGACTCGACACATTCTTAGTGGCCTGCCTGTTATCGCGGGCATCCTGCTCTTTTCCCTTGGCTGTGCGCAGTCCGTCTCTGCCGAATCCATTCGCGTGTTGTTGGCTCAAGAAGTCCTGCTCCTGGAGGTGAGTTCTGACGGTGAACTGGCCATCGTGACTGAGGCGGGCGAGACGAAAATGTTGCGATCCCCGATCCATGTCTCATCACGAGCAGATGGACTGCACGTGGACAGTCGGCGCGTGATGGGGGGGCAGATAGTCATTCGGCCTCTCCGAAACAATCTCTCGCTGGTGATGACTCAAGCCAGCGAGAGTGGAGTAGGAGCTCGGCCTGGATCGTTGGGACAGAACGGCGTCGGTAGTGCTCAGGGGCCCACGCTCTCGGTCAGCGGAGTCGTGCGGGTGTCGCGCAAGGGGCATACGCTCTCCGTCGTGAACCAGGTTGATTTGGAAGAGTATGTGAAGGGTGTGGTGCCCGCGGAGGTCAGCTCCGCCTGGCATCCGGAAATGTTGAAGGTGCAGGCGGTGGCGGCACGGACGTATGCGCTGTATAACAAGATGCTGAGTGCCGCGAGGGAATACGATGTGATGTCCACCATCCAGGACCAGGTCTATCGTGGGCGCTCCGGCGTTGATCACCGCATAGAAGCGGCCGTGGAATCGACCAGAGGCATAGTCGTCACGCATCAACAGGCGCCCATTTATGCCGCCTTTTCGTCCACCGCAGCGGGTCCGACTGAAGATGCCGTCAACGTGTGGGCGAACAAAGACCTCCCCTACCTTAAGGGTGTCGAATGTCCGTTCGATATCGAGTCGCCGTACTACCAATGGAAAGCCAGCGTGAAGATCGATCAGCTGGAGCAGAACTTGCGGCGCCAGGGATTTTCCGTCGGGACGATCGCGACCATCACCCCGACTGCCTATAGCCGTGCCGGCCGGGTGGCGCGGCTGCGGATCTTGCACTCGGGCGGCGAAACGGTGTTGCGAGGAGAGGACCTTCGCAAGGCGGTGGGGTATACCGTCATTCCGAGTACCCAGTTCGAGGTCGAATCGATCGGTGCCGAGGTGGTATTTACCGGCTACGGAGCGGGCCATGCCGTCGGGCTCTGCCAATGGGGCGCGAAAGAGTTGGCGGAGCTCGGCTATGCGTACAACAGTATTCTCCAGTACTACTATCCAGGGACTGAGTTGCACAACGCGGCCCTGTCGCAATTGATGACACCGGCCATTCCAACCCCCTGATGCTGCTCAGCGAGTTCGATTTTCCCTTTGACCCAACGTTGGTGGCCGATCATCCGGTCATCCCGCGCGATCGCGCACGGTTGCTGGTGGTGGAGCGTGCGAGCGGGGCACGGACGCATCGCCAGATCGCCGATCTTCCATCGCTGCTGCAACAGGGCGACCTCGTGGTGGTCAATAATACCAAGGTCATGCCGGCACGAGTCCCTGCCCACGTTCGCTCGTCGGGCAAACTGATCGATCTGCTGTTCGTTCAGGATCTCGGACAGGCTGTGTGGGAGGTGCTCATCAAGGGACGATTCCGGCCTGGCTCCATGATCGAGTTTCCAGACGGCGGCTACGGAGAGATTCTGGAGCGTAGCCAGACACGAACCACGCTGAAGGTCACGGGCGCGTCGAGCGTGTACGATCTTATGCAGGCAGCCGGCACAATGCCGCTCCCCCCCTACATCAAACGCCTGCCGACGCAGGACGATCTGCAGTGGTACCAAACCATGTTCGCTCAGCATGAGGGGGCCATCGCTGCCCCCACTGCCGGCCTGCATTTTACACGTGAATTAGTGCAGGCCTTGATTGGGAGAGGGATTGAGCTGGCGCAGGTCACTTTGCACGTCGGCCCCGGCACATTTCGAAGCGTGAAGAGCGAGCGGATAGAAGATCACCGCATGCTGCCCGAACGAGTCGAGGTGTCCGCTCACACCGTGGAACAGATTCGCCGGGTGCGGGAGCGGGGACACCGTGTTGTAGCGGTCGGAACGACCGTGGTGCGCGCGCTGGAAACGGCGGCGCGAGGCGGGACCGGCATCGTACCGTTTCAGGGGCCTGCCGAGCTATTCATCACACCCGGGTTTGAGTTCCAGGTCATCGATGCGCTCGTGACAAACTTTCACCTGCCGCGAACCACATTGTTGATGCTGGTCTCGGCCCTGATGGGAATAGGCCCGCTCCGGGCCGCCTATGAAGAGGCGGTGGCGCAACGGTACCGGTTCTATAGTTATGGCGATGCGATGCTGATCGGGACGGGATGGGACGGCGCTACATGAGCTCTTTATGAATCTTGACGGGCACCTTGCTCTTCATCGATTCAGTATAGGCCATCAGGGCCCGCTGCTGCTTCTGAAAGAGGAAGCTCTGGAAAATCCGTTCCTTGGCAGCATCGGCCTTGGCGGGATCTGTTTCCCCCTGGCGGGAGACGAGGGCCTGTGCCTCCGAATATTCAGACGGCGTGAGGGCGACCGCATCCATGATGACCAACCGCGCTTTGTTGGTGAGAATATCCTTCGCTTCCATGGCTTCAAAGGACGAGGGTGTCAAGCGATTCGCGGCCAGCAGCCTGCGATAGGCCTCGGGGTCGAAGGTGCCGTTCCGTTGGAACTCCGCTCGTTGCATGATCGCTTTACGTAAATCTTCGTCGGAGACGGTGAGTCCCATGTCCTTCGCCACGTGCAGCCACATGCGGTTGTCGATGAGTTGCTCCAGCACAAATTGCTTGAGGAATTCATCCTTGATGTCGGTCTGCCCCTTGTCTTTATAGAAGCGGTACGTATTTTCGTAGGCGCGACGGAACTCATCCAGCGGGACGGACTGGTCCCCGACAGAGGCGACAATGTTGCCGCTCTGCTGGCCAAATCCCCACCATCCCATGGTAATGATAAACGCGAGGGCGAGAACGCCCATGATGGATTTGAGAAACCACGGGTAGTCGTGCGCTGCTTCGCGTAACAGTTTAAGCATCGAGATCGCCTCTTGTCGGCAAGGTTTCGTGGATTCTACTCAAGCGCCGACAATAAAGGCAAGAGGAGGAAGAAGGGCGTTTGTGTGTGCGGGAAGATTGCGACTTTGTTTGTGCAGATCAGAGAGATTTGCTATAGTGTGAACCAATCGGGGAGATCTTCATTGGCGGAGGAGGCAACCGGGCAAAGCCCGTTCGAACTGGGCGTCTATCCGAAAGCCCAGGTGCTGAACCGATTCATCGCCAAAGTGATCGACCTCCTGATCGTGGCCGCGGCGAGTAAACTGGTCCCTCCGGTCGGTGTCCTTGCCGGACTTGCCTACATATTGCTGGCCGACGGCTTTGGGGGCGGTCGAAGTGTCGGGAAGCGGCTGATCGGGCTGCAAACTATTGTGCCCCGCACACGGGAGCCTGCTGGATTTCGAGAGTCGATTATCCGCAATCTGCCCTGTGGCCTTGCCCAATTGGCGTTCGAAATACCCTATGTGGGATGGATCGGGTGGGGCGCGGTGCTTTCGCTTGAAGCGTTATTGGTGATCGGGAATGAGCAGGGCCGGCGACTGGGCGACGAGATCGCAAAGACCCAAGTGCTTGAGAGTGGACAGCTGGATGTGCCGGATTGAATGAATCGGTCGCTGCTGATCGCATGAATCGCGTGAAGGGAGAGTCCTAGTGGGCTTCATGAGTGACATGTTCGGGTGGTTCTCCAACGATCTGGCGATCGATTTGGGGACGGCGACGACCCTCGTGTATGTCCAGGGGAAGGGCATTGTCTTAAATGAGCCTTCCGTTGTCGCCGTCGAAAAAAAAACTGAACGCGTGATGGCGGTCGGCACGGAGGCGAAACGCATGCTGGGGCGTACGCCGGGCAATATCATCGCCGTGCGTCCGATGAAGGAAGGTGTCATCGCCGATTTTGAAAAGGCTGAAGCGATGCTCAGCCACTTTATTCAAAAGGCGCATAATCGGACGGCGTTCGTGCGGCCACGCATCATCATCGGCGTGCCGTCGAGGATCACTCAGGTGGAACAGCGCGCCGTTCGCGATTCCGCCGAACTGGCGGGCGCCCGCGAAGTGTACCTGATCGAAGAACCGGTGGCGGCGGCCATCGGTGCAGGACTGCCGATTACCGAGCCCTCCGGCAATATGGTCGTGGATATCGGTGGCGGCACGACGGACATTGCGGTCATCTCGCTCGGCGGCATCGTGTACAGCGAGTCGGTCAAGGTGGCCGGCGACCGGATGGACGATGCCATCATGAACTACATCAAGAAAAAATATAATCTCCTCATCGGGGAGCATATGGCGGAGCGCATCAAGTTCGAGATCGGCTCGGCCTACCCCTTCGAGGAACGAAAGACCATGATGATCAAAGGACGCGATCTGATTTCCGGTATCCCTCGAACCTTAGTGGTGGATGATGCCGAAGTCAGGGAGGCGTTGCAGGAACCCATTGGAACGATCGTGAATGCCATCAAGGTGGCGCTTGAAAACACACCGCCTGAATTGGCCGGAGACATCATCGATCGCGGTATCGTGCTCACTGGCGGCGGATCCTTGCTCAAGGGAATGGACACTCGGTTTCGTGAAGAAACGAATCTTCCGATCATTACGGTCGATGACCCGCTGACCTCCGTGGTGCTGGGGGTCGGAAAGATTCTTGACGAGTTGGACCTTCTTCGCAAGGTATCGGTCATGTCGCAGTGCAGTACCGCACGATGAGCTCCATCCTGAGTGTGGATGGCTATATCGCGCTCGACATACGGCACCCGGCGTCTCGCCATAGTGCTGTTCGCCCTCCTGCTCGCCGCCCTCTTCCTTCTTCCTAGTCAAAGTCAGGGGTTGCTGCAGTACGTCGGTGGACCGCTTGGACAGATCCTCAGTCTTCCGCTCGCCGCGTTCTCCTCTCTCGATCACGGCATTTCCGAAACCTGGGACGGCTACCTCGCCTTGCAGGGCGTCCGTGAAGAGAACCGCCAGCTCCGTCGCGATATCGAATGGCTCAAAGGACAGAATAATCAGCTGCGTGACTCCGTGACGGCAACGCAGCGATATGAGACCTTGTTGAACTTCAAACAGCAATCGTCCTCCCGCACCGTGGCAGCTCAAGTGATCGGGAGGGACGCCACGAACTGGTATCGAGGCGTGATTCTCAACAAAGGTGAGAGTGATGGAGTGCGTCCGGAAATGGGTGTAGTCACACCCGCCGGTGTCGTCGGACGAATCGTGAAAACCAACTCCACGTCGTCGGTGGTTTTGCTGGTGACCGATCCGAACAATGCCATTGCGGGTCTGGTGCAGCGGACCCGCGACGAAGGCATCGTCGAAGGAACCAGCCATGGCCGCGCGCGGCTCAAGTATATTCCTCTCCTGTCACGGGTCCAGCCCGGCGACCGAGTTGTCACTTCGGGGCTGACGGGCGCCTTTCCGCGGGGCTTGGCAATCGGCGGGCTGACGCAGGTGGAAAAGTCAGAGGGAGACTTGTTTCAGTCCGCGGAAATCCAGCCGGAAGTCGATCTGTCGAAGCTAGACGAAGTATTGGTCATTACGGCGCCCTATGAAGATGCCGACGCCGCCCAGAAACTATTGCAGGAGATCCACGGAGATCGAAAGAAGCCATGAAGTTTCTGTTGTACACCCTGCTGGCGCTGGTGGTGGTGCCCTTGCAAACGACCTTGCTGCATTACGTCAGTATCCTCGGCGTGCGTCCTGATCTCGGTCTGGTAGCGGCCTGCCTCGTGGGTTTTCTGGGCGGAGAGCTTGATGGTTTGATCCTCGGCCTAATTTTGGGTTGCTTCCAAGATATGCTGTCCGCCGGGGATCTCTGGATCAACGTGGTGACGAAGGGGGGGGCCGGGTTTCTCGCCGGACTGGCCGGTCGCCATATGGCCCATATTACGCCGGCCGTGTTGACCGTGGGCTTGGTGATTATCTCCTGCCTGTCCAGCGGAGTGTTCCTCTATGCGATGAATCCGGCAAGCATTGATGAGATCTGGATGGGGGTGCGCTCAACCGTCCTGGTACAGGCCGGGTTCGACGCCGCCATCGGGGCGGGCTTGTACCTGGTGTTTCGGCGACGCTGGTCGGATGATCGAATGGTGACGGAGGGGGCGCTGTAAGCGCATGCAGATCTCGCGACGAGAATCGGCGAAGGTCTGAGGAGCAGGGCAGTGATAGGATTTAACGATTCCGACCTCCTCGACCTCCAGCGGCGATTGGTCATCTTGCGCGTGGGCCTTCTGCTGGTAGTAGCGCTGCTGGCCTTGCGACTGTGGCACCTTCAAATCCGGGAGGGGCCGTATTATCGCGATCTCTCTGAGAACAATCGGACGCGCTCGGTGGTGCTTGAACCGGCTCGTGGCCTCATTTTCGACCGGAATGGCATCTTGCTGGCGAACAATGTGCCGAGTTTCGCATTGTATGTCACGTTGGAAGACGTGAAGGATCGCCCGGGACTGGTCGCACAGCTGGCCTCGCTGCTCAGCCTGGACCCAGAGGTCATTCAGAAGAAGCTGTCGATCGGAAAAGGGGGCAAGCTGCAGCCCCGCAAGATCAAGGATCGGCTGACGCTGCGCGAGGCGACGTTGATCGAGTCCCACCGGTTGGATCTGCCCGGTGTGATGATCCAGGTGGAGTCGCAACGGAACTACCCTGGCGGGGTGGTGGCGGCGCACCTGCTGGGGTACGTCGGGGAAGTGTCGGCGGATCAGCTCGAGAGGGCGGACTTTGCGGATCTCCATCAAGGCAGCATCGTGGGACAGTATGGAGTGGAAAAGACATTCGACCGGCAGGTGCGCGGGCGTGCGGGACAGAAGAGTGTCGAGGTCGATGCGCTCGGCCACGAAAAACGTGCCGTGGTGGCAGAGAAGCCGGTGGCGGGCGACGACCTCTATCTCACCATCGATATTCGCCTGCAAAAAACTGCCGAGGATCTCTTAGGGGAGGAATCGGGTGCTATCGTGGCCTTAGACCCAACCACCGGCGACGTCCTGGCGATGGCAAGCCGTCCGGGGTTCGATCCGAATATGTTGTCGAAAGAATTGACGAACAAACAATGGGTCGAAATCGTTCAAAATGAGGGACGGCCGCTGAACAACCGCGCGACGCAAGGCCAGTATCCCCCGGGCTCGACCTTCAAAGTGGTCATGGCCGCCGCGGCCCTCGAGTCCAATACGGTGACGCCCACGACGATGGTCCGGTGCAACGGAGGCTACCAATTCGGCAATCGGTTGTTTCACGATTGGAAGCCGGGCGGGCATGGATCGGTCGACATGAATCAGGCATTGATCCATTCCTGCGACGTGTATTTCTATACCGTCGGCCAGCGGATGGGGATCGATACGATTGCCGAGTATGCGAAGCAGTTCGGTCTCGGACAGGAGACCGGAGTCGAATTGCCGTCTGAGCGTGTGGGGATCGTCCCCTCCACGGCCTGGAAGCAGAAAGCGAGAAATCAGCCGTGGTATCCGGGTGAAACCATTTCCGCTGCGATCGGTCAAGGGTATGTCACGGTGACGCCCTTGCAGATGGCGAGCGTGATCGGCACGGTGGCGAACGACGGTGTGGCAGTGAGGCCGCGGTTGGTGCAGGCCGTGATGAATCGCGCAACCGGAGAGCGTGCCGAGTTTCCGCCCACGGTTCGTGGCAAAGTGGCGGTCAAACCGGCGACCATCGCCTTGATCAAAGAGGCGTTGGCCGACGTGGTGACGAAAGGGACCGCGACGCGGGCCAAGTCATCTTTGGTGACGATTGCCGGAAAAACCGGGACGGCCCAGACGGCGGCTCTGCGCACCGGTCCGGAGAAAGATATCCCGAAGAAATTCCGGGACCATGCGTGGTTTGTCGCCTTTGCCCCAGTCGAGGCACCGCGCATTGCCGTGGCCGTCCTGGCCGAACATATGGGCCACGGCGGGTCTGCTGCCGCACCCTTGGCGAAGGATGTCATTGAGGCATACGTCAAAGCTTATCCCCAGGTACTCAACGGAGCGCCTGCCGGTGGCCGGACGAAATCGCCTGCCTTGGCCGCCGGATCGCGGCCGAAGACGTGATGATTGATCGTGTGATCGACAGCCGAGGGTTAGATAGTTTCGATCTCCGCTTCATGGGATTGATCGCGGTCATCCTGTCCGTTGGGGTGTTGTCGATCTATAGCGTGACACACTCTCAAGACACCGCCTTTCCCTTTTATCTGAAACAACTCGTGTGGATTCTCTTGGGAACGGTCGCGTTCTTGGTGATGTATCTGTCGGATTACCACAAGATTGCTCGCCTGGCCTATCCGACCTACGCGGTGATCCTGATTTTGCTGGCGGTCGTGCTGGTCATGGGCAAGTCCAGTCGAGGGGCGCAGCGATGGATTCCGATCGGACCCTTTGCGTTTCAGCCCTCCGAGTTTGCCAAGCTGGTGCTGGTATTGGTCCTGGCAAATTATTACTCCAGAGTATCCCGCGTGGGGTGGCTACAGCGTGTGGTCTTGCCGGGCTTGATTGTGCTGCCGGGGCTGTTGCTGATCCTGAAGCAGCCGGACTTGGGCAGCGGGTTGAGTTTTCTTGCGGTCTACGCGGCGATGCTGCTGATGGTCGGGGTACGGTCGAAAGCCCTGGGCATCATTCTACTGCTCTCGGTCATGCTCTTCCCGTTTGTGTGGGAGATGGTCTGGGCCTCGTTGCACGATTATCAACGGCAGCGCGTCATGGCGTTTGTCGATCCGGACTACGATCCGGGAGGAAAAGGCTATCACGCGTTGCAATCCAAGATCGCCATCGGCTCAGGAGAGTTGTCTGGAAAAGGCCTCTATGGCGGCACGCAGAGCCAACTGAAGTTTCTTCCGGAAGGACATACCGATTTTGTGTTTGCCGTATATGCCGAGGAGTGGGGCTTTGTCGGGGTGCTGGTGTTGTTGGCCCTCTTTATTGCGCTGATATGGGTCTCGCTGGAAATTGCCGCGCGTGCGAAAGACACGCTGGGCGCCTTGCTGGCGGCCGGCATTGTGGCGATGTTGTGTTTTTGCGTGGTGGTCAATATCGGGATGACCGCGGGCATGTTTCCCATCGTCGGGATCCCGCTTCCGTTGGTCAGTTACGGAGGCAGTGCGACCATCATGACCATGGCCTCGTTAGGGTTGTTGTTGAACGTGAAGCGACGACGGTTGACCCTGTTCTACTAGGCAATGCCTGGACAGGGGCCGACTTGATATGAAATAACCATAGGAATCAGACCGGCGCCGGACCAACGGCGAGACGAGAAAGAACCCGGGCTCTGCGTCCGCGTTCGTCTGCCGATCCGCCCGATCTGAGTGCAAAGGAGTCTGTATGGGTGTCGAGATAGCGATTAGTATAGCGCGGGAAGAAACCCGCGTGGCGGTGCTTGATAATGGAGTCGTCACGGACCTCTACGGCGACCGAGCCAAAGACCAAGATTTCGTTGGAAACATTTACAAGGGGCGTGTGGCGAAGGTGTTGCCGGGCATGCAGGCCGCATTCATCGATATCGGATTGGAAAAGGCGGCGTTTGTGCACGTGTCTGATCTCTCCATGGATCTGGAGTCCGGGGATACTCTTGTGGAGGGTGACGATGACGATAACAAGGACTCGGAGGTCCCTAAGCCGAAACGCCAAAACTCAAAGCCCATTGAAGAGTTGCTGTCCGAAGGACAGGAAGTGATGGTGCAAATTTCCAAAGGGCCGATCGGCACCAAAGGATCGCGGGTGACGACCTACGTGTCCTTGCCTGGGCGGTATCTGGTGTTCATGCCGACGGTCGAGCATATCGGCGTGTCCCGCCGTATTCCTCGTGACGAAGAGCGGGCTCGGCTGAAAGAAATCATGAAACGTGCGCGGCGTCCGGGGTTCGGGTATATAGTTCGGACGGTCAGTGAAGGCGTGAAGGAAGAGGAGCTTCGGTCCGATGTCGAGTTTCTTCATGTCTTGTGGCAGGACGTGTTGACAAAACGTGATCAGCAACCGGCCCCCAGCCTCTTGCACAGTGACTTGAGTTTGAGTTTTCGCGTGGTGCGGGATCTCTTTGGCCGCCGGGTCGATCGGCTCTTGATCGATTCCCGCGAGGAGTACAACGCGATCAAGAACTTCGTTCAACGGTTTTCGCCGGAACAAACGTCCCGCATCCATTTTTACGACAAAGAGGAGAGCCTGTTCGATTACCTGGGCGTGGAGCAGGAAATCGCCCGTGCCATGAGCCGTAAAGTGTGGCTCAAGTCTGGCGGGTATCTGGTGATCGATCACACCGAGGCGATGACGGTCATCGACGTCAATACGGGCCGGTTTGTCGGCAAGCGCGATCAGGAGGAAACGATTCTGCGAAACAATTTGGAAGCCGCACGGGAAATCGCCTACCAGGTTAAGTTGCGGGGTATCGGCGGCATCATCATCGTGGATTTCATCGACATGGAGCGGGAGAAGAATCGCGACAAGGTCTATCATGCACTGGTGGATGCCATGTCCTCGGACAAAGCCCGCACCAGGATTTCCAGAGTATCCGATCTCGGCTTGATCGAAATTTCTCGAGAGCGCGTCCGGGAGGACCTGTTGCGGTCGCTCTCTGAGCCCTGCCACTATTGCGATGGGCGTGGGTATACCAAGTCCCCCATGTCGGTGGCCTATGAAATTTTTCGCGAAGTGCGGCGGCTCGGCCACGAGATCGAGCAGCAACGCGTCGTGGTGGGGGCGCATCCGGCTGTCGCCCTACTCCTGCAAGAACAGGAGCAGCCTGGAGTCGAGGAACTCGAGCGGCGGTATGGCGCGAAAATTTTGGTCACCTCCGATGAGCGGCTGCACCTGGAGCAGTTTGATCTGGTGGTGATGTAGCTCGATTTGCGTAGCGTTCTGGCTGGCGCGACCGCTCGGGAGATAGGTGAATGGAGGCGGTCGGGTCGGTGGATCGGGTAGTCCCACGCGGATGGCTCGCTTCTGAGCGCGGTCTTTTTCCCAGCACCATGGTTCCTGGCGTCGCACCGACGACGTGTAATGAGCTGAGACGATAGTGAGCAGCCGATCTCTCCGCCCCTGGTTTATGCTGCGCGCCATCCCCGGCGTGGGGGATGCCATTCTGCTCAAGCTCGTGCAGTCGTTCGGTACCCCGGAATCCGTCCTCGCGGCGACGCCGACGGCATTGGAAGAGATCGGATGCCGCCCTCCTTTGATCGAGGCCATTCGACGTGGTCCTGATGCGGAGGCCGTCCGGCAACTCGACCAAGAATTGACGCAATTGGAACGCCGGCAGGTGGCGGTGCTGACATATCTGGATACGCAGTATCCGGCGCTGCTCCGAACGATTCCGGATCCTCCTCCTCTGTTGTATCTCCAGGGTTCATTGTTGGAGACCGATCGTCATGCCGTGGCTATCGTCGGGACGAGGAAGGTCAGCGCCGCGGGACGGATCCTGGCCGAGGAATTGGCCCGCGAGCTGGCGGTAATGGGGTTCACAATTGTCAGCGGGTTAGCACGCGGGGTCGATGCGGCTGCGCATCGTGGTGCCCTTGCAGGGCAGGGGCGGACGCTCGCGGTGATGGGGTGCGGGCTGGATCGCACCTATCCGGCGGACCATCGGCAACTGCGACAGGCTATCGAGCGGCAGGGGGCTGTGCTGTCCGAACTCCCGCTGGGGGCGGCGCCGCACAGTTATCATTTTCCTCGACGTAATCGCATCATCAGCGGACTGGCGTTGGGCGTCGTTGTGACGGAGGCCACCATCGAGAGCGGATCACTCATCACGGCGCGATTGGCGGGTGAGCAGGGGCGGGAGGTATTCGCGGTGCCAGGCTTCGTGAAGGCCGACAGCAGTCGCGGGCCGAACAGTCTGATCAGGGACGGCGCCAGACTGGTAGAGTCCGCCCATGATGTGCTCGACGAATTGCGGCCGCAGCTCGATGCGGCATTTCGCGGCCGGCTTGACGCGCGAGTGGATGCCGATGAGCAGGCGCACGTTCAGTTGGGATCAGAGGAGACGCTGGTGTATGATGCCCTTGGCGTGGTGCCGCAGTCGGTGGATGAGGTGATTCGACGCACTGGGCTCGCGCCCTCTCGCGTGACGGCGGTCTTGCTCTCATTGGAATTGAAGAACTGTATTCGCCAGTTGCCGGGCAATGAGTATGTGTGTCACTCGCGCGGGACGCTTTGAGAGATTAGGGCTGACAGGCGCTCGATATTTGTTATAGTGGGTATGATAGGGTGCAGGCAGGTGTTGATGAACATGGAACCCCATGGCTAAATCTCTGATCATCGTTGAGTCCCCCACCAAGGCGCGAACGATCACCAAGTATCTCGGCCGTGGCTACTCTGTCATGGCGTCCGTCGGACACGTCAAAGACTTACCGACCAGCAAGTTGGGCGTTGATCTCGAGCACGATTTTGAGCCGCAGTACGTGACGATCAAGGGGAAATCAAAGGTGCTCGCAGACATCAAGAAGAAGGCGCAAGAAGTCGATACGGTCTTCTTGGCGCCGGACCCTGACCGCGAAGGCGAGGCGATTGCCTGGCATATCGCACAGGAACTGCATGGCAAAGGAAAGAAGAAGGGCAGCAAAATCTTTCGTGTGCTCTTCAATGAGATTACGGAATCTGCGATCAAGCGCGCGCTGAAGTCCCCCGGTGAAATCGACCTGAAGCTCGTGCAGGCTCAACAGGCGCGGCGTGTGCTCGATCGCATCGTCGGGTATCAAGGCAGTCAGCTGCTGTGGAAAAAGGTACGGCGTGGTCTCAGCATGGGCCGTGTCCAATCCGTGGCGGTGCGGTTGATTTGCGATCGGGAAAAAGAACGGGAAGCGTTCCGGGCGGAAGAATACTGGTCGATCGTGGCCCTGTTGGTCGGAGACAATCCGCCGGCCTTTGAAGCGAAGTTGCATTCCGTCAACGGACAGGATGCTGATATCGGAACGGGTGAGCAGGCACAGCAGATTCTCAATGCCGTACAAGGCAAGCCCTTCGTTGTCCAATCGATTGAGCGCAAAGAGAAGAAGCGGAATCCCGTCGCACCGTTCATCACCAGCCGGCTTCAGCAGGAGGCTGCCAGAAAACTGCATTTTACGCCGAAAAAGACCATGACCCTTGCCCAGCAGCTGTACGAAGGGATCGAGATCGGATCGGAAGGTGCCACGGGTCTTATTACGTATATGAGGACGGACTCCCCGCGCATTTCGCAAGAGGCGATGGAAGATGCCAGGGTGGTGATCCGGGAGCGCTTTGGCGTGGAGTATCTGCCCGCCATGCCCAACGTCTACAAAACGCAAAAAGCCGCGCAAGAAGCGCATGAAGCCATTCGGCCGACCTCGGCTGGTCGAGATCCGGAGACGATCCGGCAATATCTCGAGCAGGATCAATATCAGCTGTACAAATTGATCTGGAATCGATTCATCGCCTCACAAATGGTGCCGGCGATTCTGGATGTGACACGTGTGGACTCGGCTCCAGTGGGAACGCACGATCGATACGTGTTTCGTACGACGGGCACTGTGGTCAAGTTCGCCGGCCATACGGCGGTATATTTGGAGGGAACGGACAAAGAACTGCCGTCGCAGAAGCCCAAGAGTGAGCAGCAGGCTGATGACGAATCGGACCGCCAGCTTCCCGCGCTCAGAGAAGGCGAAGGGTTGCGTCTCGTGGTCCAGGAAGGCCAGACCTTGCCCGGATTTATCTCGAAACAGCATTTCACTCAGCCGCCTCCACGCTACAATGAAGCGCTGCTGATTCGGGAGTTGGAAGAAAAAGGCATTGGACGCCCTTCCACATACGCGTCGATCATATCCACGATTCAAGATCGTAAATACGTCGAGAAGGTTGAGGGACGATTCCTTCCCACGGAAACGGGGCGGACGGTCAACGAGTTTCTGCTGAAGGGATTCCCGGATCTCCTGGATACCGAATTTACCTCCCATATGGAAGAACAGCTTGATGAGGTGGAAGAGGGTACGAAGCCATGGGTCGCGGCTGTCCGGGAGTTTTATACCCCCTTTGTGAAAGACCTGGAGTTGGCTCAGAGTATCCCTGGACCGAAGGATATCGTCGAGCCACCTACGAACCTTCCCTGTGAAAAATGCGGCCGCATGTTGGAGATTAAGTGGGGGCGGAATGGCAAGTTCCTGGCTTGTCCCGGTTATAAGGACGATCCTCCCTGCAAAAATACGCAAAACTTTGAAAAGTTGTCGGATGGGACGATCAAGATTGTTCCTAAATTGGAAGAGACGACGGACGAGAAGTGTGAGAAATGCTCGAGCCCCATGGTTGTGAAAACGGGACGCTTCGGCAAGTTCCTGGCCTGTTCCGCCTATCCAGACTGCAAGACGACCAAACCGATCGCCTTGGGGGTGAAGTGCCCCCAAGCTGGGTGCGGTGGAGATCTGGTTCAGAAGCGCACGAAAAAAGGGCGGAATTTCTACTCCTGCAGCCGCTATCCGCAATGTGAATATGCTCTATGGGATCGGCCCATCAACAAACCCTGCCCCACCTGCCAGGCCCCATTCCTGGTCGAGAAAGTCAGTAAACAAGCCGGACGTTCCGTGCAATGCCGTGACGAAGAGTGCGGCTATCGCGACGCCGGTTGATCTGTCCGCACTGCTAATTTTCGTCCATCTATAGTTGCCACCACGCAGATCTCGCCCGTTCGTCTTGCCCCGGCAAAGATTCTCTATCTATTGTTGCTTCAGCAGGCCGGATATCCGGAATTAATCGACAATGAGATCCGTTTTCAGCGAAGTTGAGAATGGTAGTCAAATATACGTATCTTTTAGCTTGACAATGACCCAGGGTTCTTCATACACATAGAATGTGGGTTTACGTCTCACTGCAGCGAGCCATCGAGGAGGTCGCTCGCGATGCGATAATTGTTCTGTCGGAAGGAGGGAGCGATGAAAGCGAAACAGGGTGTGATTGAAGTCCTTAATAAAATTCTCACGGCGGATCTGACCGCCATTAACCAATATTTTGTGCATGCCAAGATGTGTTCGAATTGGGGCTATGACCGTTTGCATCATCATGTCAGGCAGCGTTCATTCGATGAAATGAAGGATGCTGAGGAATTGATCGAGCATATCCTGTATTTGGAAGGTGTGCCCAACTTGCAGCGTATGAATACGGTGCACGTTGGAGAAACCGTGCCTGAACAGTTCAAGGCGGACCTGAAGGCTGAGCAGGAGATGCTGAGCCTCTTGAGTGAGGGGGTCGTGCACTGTGCAAAGGTCGGCGACTTCACGACCCGTCATATGTTTGAAGATATGGTCAAAGACGTCGATCAGCACATCGATTGGATTGAGACGCAGATGGAGACGATTAAACAGGTAGGTCTTGAAATGTACCTCGCTGAGCAGATCAAGAAAGAAAGCTGAACAGGATTATGAAAGCAAAAGAAGGGGTCCTTGAGGTTTTGAATCAGGTATTGAAGGCGGAGTTGACGGCTGTTCATCAATACCTGCTCCATGCGGCCATGTGCAAGAATTGGGGTTATGCGCGGCTCCATGAGCATTTTAGCCATCTGGCCAATGAGGAGGTCGGCCATTCCTCAGGTCTGATCAATCACCTTCTCTATCTGGAGGGCACCCCGGATGTCGAGCATCTCGATCAGGTCGGAGTGGGGCGTACGGTCGCGGATCTCTTCAAGGCGGATCTTGAATTTGAGCGTGACGATGCGGAGCTGCTCCGAAAGGGTATCACCCACTGTTCCAAGGTGGGTGATTTTACGACGCGGCACTTGCTTGAACACATGATCATCGATACTGAAGAGCATATCGATTGGTTCGAGACGCAGCTGCGGACCATTGATCAGGTGGGATTAGCGGTGTATCTGGCAGAGCACATTTAACCGGCGAGTCTTGATCGACCGATCTGTACCAAGGCCGGCCGCCTCGCTCGTATCGGGGGCGCCGGCCAGCTTCAACTTTCCATCGGGCCTGGCGTTCTCTCCCTCACCACTGTGCGCGAGGTGAGGTTACGATTCGGTTGAAATTACGCATACTCTCTCCTGTGGTCCTCCCTAAGTAATCGCTCACTTTGCTGTTACCCTGTCATGTTGTAGGGGTCACGCCCGGGCGCACACGTTGATTCAACCATAGCCAAGTCATTCCCCTTCCAGGAGGTCACCGATGCCTTCCATTGATCGGGATGGCCCATTGGGCCCCTCGCTCACCATTCTAGGAAAAGAGCGTCAGGAGCCAGCGTCTCATCGGTCACGGTTAGTTCTTCGAGTTGGAGATTTTGTAGGTCTCCGAGCGTTCTATGTATTGCCAAAGGGGCTAATTGTAGGCACCCGGCGTGAGGCGGGGGGGGGAGAACAAAACAGGTCCCTCTCGCGTATGGGGAGTCTGGAGCCTCCAGTTATCTCTGGGGAGAATGGACGGGTTGTCGATGTAACCGGCGACCCTGCTGAGTTCGAAATCCTATGGGAGTGTGCCCGGTGGCACGTTTGAAAAAATGGCTGAAGGCGAATTGATCGCTGAACCCCAATGCCGTCGCGATTTCTGCCAGCGTTTGACCAGTCGTGGTCAGCAGGAAACTGGCACGTTCGACTTTTTGTTGTCTGACATAGCCGGAAAACGATTCGCCCATGATGCGGTGAAACAGGTCGGAGCAATACTTTTCCGAGTAGCCGAGGAAGTTCGCCAACACTTTGAGCGTTAATCCCCGATGGAGATTTTTACTGATATAGAGTGTGATTTGGGCGCATAGCGCCTCGGTCTTGAGCGCCGGGCTCTTCCTAGGTGTCACCAAATAAGACAGGTTGAAGAGATGGCACACGAGATTGAGCAATTCCTGTTTCGATCGGGCTTGGGCAAGACGATCAGCCCATTGCGGTGCGTGCGGTCGGAGTTCGGACGAAAGAACTTCCAGACGATCGAGGGAAATAAGTGGGGTCGTCGGCTTGGTCTTCATAGAGGAGCTATTGCTGAGGTCTCAGGTCATAGGTGTCGTTGTGAGGGGCTATTGTCGCCCTTGGTGAAACGACGGCGGCTGCCATCGAGGGATCGAATGGGAACTGGCGGCTGTGCTCTTGATCGTCGAACAATAAACAGAACGTTGCGAGGAGATTCGGGTCGAACTGCGAGCCCGATGATGCACGAATGGTTCGCAGTGCAGCGTGGAATGATTCCGATCGTGAGGCTATGGCGTCGAACACATCCGCGATGGCGAGAATTCTGGCCGATAAAGGGATGTAGTTACCCCGGAGGCCATATGGATAGCCTGCTCCATCCCAGCGTTCATGGTGGTGTGCAATCAGACGGGCCGGCTCAGAGAGGAAGCTGTAGGGACTCAACAGCGCTGCCCCTGCCCGGGGATGACTCTGGACGAGGGCATACTCGTCCAATGTGAGGGGAGCCGCATCGTCAAGGAGTTCACCGGGGATGGTCAAAAGCCCGATGTCGTGCAGCAGCGCCGCATAGTGCAAATTGGTCAGCTGTCCTTGGGTCAAACCGATGGCCTGGGCAAGCAAGAGGGCATAGTGCGCCGTGCGCTCACCGTGCCCGAAATGCTCCGGGAACGAAGCTTCGATTCGCCGTGCCAGGCGTCGGAGTTGACGCAGGCGAACCTCTTGCAACGATCCATCAGGGAGTTGCAGCGAATTCAGCGCGGCAAGCTGCCGCGTGACTTCCTGGATGAGCCGCGTCATGCAGTTGATCGGCACCATCGATGGGTTCATGGTTCCTCCAAAAAAACAGAGCCCAAGACCGTGTTGAACGATCTCGGGCTCTGGGCTGACAACCTCTGGCCGCACTCTAAGTCGAAATTCGGCTACCTGCTAGCTCACCCGTGTTCTGCGCGCTTTCCCGCCATCAACGGTTGTTTCAGTACCCACATCTCATAAAGAGGGATCGCCATCATGATCAAGAAGCCAACCGTCATGAAAGTATCCCCCGTGAGCATGGTTAAGACAAAAATAGGAGAGACATAACTAATCAGCCACGGGGACAGCAAGTCCAGGATGACTCCGCCAAATGAGATCCAGGTCGTGACCACCTTTAGTCGGTTGCTGGTATTGGTGAGATAGAGCACATGCACCAGGATAATGAACACAACGGGCATCGTAAACAAATGAAAGTGTGTAATCTCAGCAAGTTCACGGAACGACATCGGTTCGCCAAATGTCGCATTGGAACCTCGGTAGTGATCGGCAATTCCTTGTGGCGACAACCCCGTCATGCTGTGAGCCCAGAAGAAGGAAAAGGTAAAGCCAGCCAGCATCAAGCAGAGGAAAAAAGTGTACACCAGTCGGATATGGCGATCCGAGTCGCGGAGCCGAAAACGGGAGTTGAAATTGCGCATCTCTGGTGGGGCTCAGTTCCCGAAAATAGATTTGAAGAAGCCCTTCTCGGATTTTTGGGCGGTCATAGTGTCGCTGCCTTGGCCCAGCGGTTTCAAGTAGAATTCATCGACGAGCACCAGAACCCGCTTAATCCCGGCGGTCATTGAACGGACCGACATAGTAGCTCCGCTGATATTGATGATATCTTTATTGATGCGCACCGGATCCAGTACCGATTTGCCTTCATATTGTACGTTGAAACGCTTGGTTCGCACCTCACTCCCACGCGCTTCTCGAAAAACGAGTAGTTCCACATTCGACACCAGTCCCTGCGCGTCAACTCCGACCATATAGGTCATGGGTTTGTGTTTGCCGATGGTATTCTGCACGAAGGCGTAGCCGTCGATGTGCTCACTGGTCTCGCCTATATAGACCTCAAAAGAGTCCTCAGGAAATTTCCAGCCGATACGGCTCTCGATCACGGCTTTTTTGTCCATTGGGACTCTTAACAGTTCCTTTCTGATACGTTCGGATTTCGGGAACATCAGCTTTACCGCGTCCTCTTCGGTCAGAAAGACTTCGGCCATCGTCATCTCTTGTTCTGTCAAATAGCGTTTGAGTTCATTGTCCCAAACACGTTCGGCCCTGACGAGGACTGGGGATAGTGAGAACAGCAACATTAGTGAGAAGACCAGCAGGCGAGCGATCATGTGGGCAGACATCCTTGTTCCTTTAACTTTGAGTTGATCCGATCAACGACGTCATTCGTCATATCTTGCGATGGTTCTATGGGCCACCATTTGGTGGCTTGTGAAGTAACTCCGCCCTGCGAGTGCCATCGTTGCCGGGTTTCCAATACGCTCACCGCGGCCACATCATTCATTCGTTTGACGGAAACGCTCATGCGTGCGCGTTCTCTATTCCCAAAGCCTTCACGTGCGAAAATCCCGAAGGAGCGTTCCGTGAGCGGGGCGACGTCCATCCAAGCTGTTTCGATCAACCCCGTCCCCTTGTCGGATGAAGTGACGGATTGTCCCTTCATGATTTCGAACGTGGCGTCCCAGACGGTGTCATAGGAACAAACATAATATTGGTCTCGGCTTCCGCTGAAAGAAGCGCACCCTGCAGAGAGGATGATGAGGGCTATCACTGCTATACGTGAGGTCGACACGGTAACCATTACTCCTTCTCGTACACGGCGATCCCTCTCTAGCAGAGAAGGATCGCCCGTGCTCGAATCAGAAATACGTTGCGGCTGAGAGAACAACAGCACTGTCGTGAATCCGTTCTCCGGTGTTCGCGTTAAACGCCTTCGGCATGTATTGATAGCTGATCTTAAAGACAGCATCCTCGACGGGCCGATAATTCAAGCCAAAGGAGATCTGTTCAAGTTGGCCCTCACTTTCGCCTCGGTTATCCCGATTCAAATTTACGCGGTCATACCGGACGACGGCAGTAAACGTGGACCCTTCACCGAACCGCTTCGGCGAGAATTTGGTCAGGAACGCCGGCATGAAGTGGTAGTTACCTTGAATATAGAATCCCTGCATCCGTTGTGGGGGAGCAGCAAAGGAATTCAACGTATTGAGACCGCTCAGCAGTGTCCCAGGGGTGGCAAATGTAGCTCCTTGAATCGCCCGGGAGTTTCCTCTGGCATAGGCCCACGCAGCTTCGCCGAGGATCTCAAACGGTCCTTTTTGGAGCGTCCAGTCAATTGCCGTGATACTCAAGGGGTTATAGCTGGTGGCAGATTGATTACCGTAATAGCTCGATCCTGCGACTTCTACGCCGAGCATCGGGCTGAAGGCCACACGACCTGAGACCGCTTTCCCGTTATTAATGTCCAACCCGTCATCGGATGCGCATTTCCGTTGCCGGGAGTTTTTCGTGCCGTTTTCCTCACTGACACGTGGGGAGCCGTCTTGGTTATATCCGCAAGGACCGGTCGTCACGTAGAACTCATAATCCAGTTTGCTCGTGCGGCCAGGATAGAGGGTGCCATAGAACCCCACGCCTGTCTCGGCCATGGTTGTCGGGATGATCAGCCGGCTGACAAGCGGCCGATCGGTCAAGTCGTTCAACGGCGAGTCGTGCAGCAAGTTGAACTTGCCGATGGGGATAAGCAGAATCCCTGCCCGAATGTTGAAGGGTTCATGCACGAGATAGTCCATATGGGCAAATTCCAGGCTGATTTCGTTGTCACTGGTTTCTCTAATCCCGTGCTCGATCTCAATTTCAGAGGCAAACTTCACATGCTCTGTAATGTCTGCGTAAATGAAGGGTACAAATCGTTGCTGGTCGAATCCATTCGTCGTCCCGTTGCCAAATCCGCCGGTTTCTAGGACGCCTTTGCGATGCGAACGGTATTGGATGTCAAAATAGCCACCGACAATAGCTTTTGGTGCTGAGACGAACGGTTTGGCATACACTAAACGCCCTGATCCGGTCGATCCGAAGGAGAGGGCTGGTTGCGTTTCAGTTCGGCGTTCCCGTCCAACCTCAGGAAGAGAACCTATTCCTGGTTCTTCCTCAGGCATGGTGGGACGCTCCCGACGTTCAGCAGTACCTTCGCGCCGTTCGTGTTCTTGCAACCGTTTCTCCACCGCTTCATCGACCAGCTTTTTGATGTCCTCCGGGGTCATGTTTTCAGCCAACGCCGGCATCGCCGGTAAACTGGCCAGGACGAGAGCCCCGAGGATTGACCGTATCTTCATCGGTATCCTCCATCGCGAGTAAGGTTGTGGTTTGACTCGGGACTCAAGGGTCTCTGGTCTGTAGGGAAAACAAGTGTGTAAGATCGAAGTCCTGGATCTTTGCCGGTGACGAGGCCTCCTTTCGTAACTCGAATCATGCTGTGACGCTGCCCCAGCCTTCGATTGAGATGAATGGGATCACTACGATGCGTTTGCAGCGCTTGCACTTGACCTCAAGGCCTTGCTCGCAAACCTTGGCGATGAGTTGTCCGCATTCGCAACGAGTCTCGCTGTTCTGGCAGGAAGGGGAAGTCGGAGTTTTGCTTGCAATCATGGTGGAGAATAGATTTATTAATGAAATTGAGAACGATTATTAATATCTCGATAGGGGTCGGAATGTCAAGCGTAGATTGTCGGTCTCTGTGCGGTGCTGCTCGCGTGCATTCCCCCTGCCCGGTTACCTATAATTGCCTCATGAGACGAGCCTCTCTAAATACCTTCCGCCTGGCGGGGGTAGTAGGGACATTATGGCTCACCGGCTTATGGGGGTGTGTCACAGAGGCGCCGACCGTCCCACAGCCAGTGGATGCTCGGATGATTCTCGTCGCAGGCCGAGCGGTCGCAGTGATTACCGGGGACCGGGAGAGACGGTTTGGGCCGGAGGTTCGTCAGGTGGAACTGCTGCATCGTCAGACAGACGTCCGATACAGTGTGACAGTTGAGGCAAACGATAAGGCCTTTGCCTTTTTTCTTCCCGCGGGAGCGTACGAAATCACGCGAGTGCAAATCAGCGAAGGTCCATTTCTCTCAATGGCTCAGCTCTCTTCTTCGTTTTCGGTGGGAGACGAACCCATCGCTTATGTGGGGACCTGGCGTTTTGGAGTTGATTCGCCTCGTTATGGACGCATGGTGCTCGTGTCAATGGTTTCTGAAAACGACGCACGACAACAGGCGGAAGACAAGATTCGAGAGCAGTTTCCGGCCCTCGCGGGGGAATCCCTGATGACGGTCATTCCTCTCCCCGCAGAGACAGAGACTCGGCTGTACGAGGTCTTGCCCTATCCTCGATACCCAAAGTATTTTCAGCGTCATGTCTGGTAGGAGTCTGTGGATGGGATATCGCATTGCAATCATGGGTGGTCTCTTCATCGCTCTGTTGTTTGGGGCGGGGTGTGTAGGGGGGGGCGTTGCGACCGCTCCTGTAGTCGTGAAGCGGACGCAGATGCACATGGGGACACTGGTGACCGTGACGGCTGTCGCACCAAGTCGGCCGATGGCACAGGAGGCGGCATCGGCCGGATTTCAAGAGATCCATCGTTTAGAAGAGTTGCTCAGTACCTGGATCGCGACCAGCGAACTCTCGCAAGTCAATGCAGCGGCCGGCAGGAAGGCCATTGCAATCAGTCCTGATACGATGAGTATTTTGGAAGCCTCGATTGAGATGGCTCGGTTGACGGACGGAGGCTTCAATATTCTTGTGGGCCCGGCAGTCGAGGCATGGAGCGTCTTGGATCGACAACAGGTTCCACCGGATGAGGCGTTACAGGCGGTTCGCCCGCTCACGGATCTGAGAGCGCTCCATCTTAATAAAGTACAAGGGTCGGCCTATTTGGCCAAGGCCGGTATGCGGGTGGATGTTGGGGGTATCGGTAAGGGGTTTGCAGCGGACATGGCCGTAGCGGCGATGCAGAAGGCCGGAGCAGCCGCAGGGGTTGTTGCTTTGTCTGGCGACATGAGGACGTTCGGTCAGCTTCCAGGCGGCACGAAGTTTCCCTTCGGCATTCGGCATCCGCGGCGCGAGGACGCGGTGCTGGCGTTTGTCGATCTTCAGGATGAGGCGATTTCGACAGCGGGGGACTATGAGCGTTATTTCGAACGGGACGGCGTGCGGTACCATCACATTCTTGATCCGGTGACATTGCAACCGGCGCGTGACTGCCAAAGTGTCACGGTAGTGGCCCGTGATGGGGTGACGGCGGATGGCTTGGATACTGGAGTCTTTGTGATGGGGCGAAAACGGGGGCTGGCATTAATCGAACGGCTTCCGGGGGTCGGCGCGATCATAGTAGATCGCGACGGTAAGGTTTGGATTTCCTCGTATCTCAAAGGAAGGGTCCGAATCAATGAGGGCGGTGAATAATTCAACGAGCCGTCTTAGCCATCAAGGTTGGTGCGATCCTATCCGTCTGGCTGAAGTCGTCCTGTCACCGATAAGATCCCAGGCCTACCGGCCAAGGCGATAACTGAGGGGAATCTGAATCGTCACCGGGGATTTTTCGAGCGGCCGCGTCAGTGCGATCGGCGATGCCTCTCGAAGGGTCTCCAGTGCCGCCTGATCCAGTACGTCATGGCCGGAACTTTTTGCGATAGCGACTGACGCGATCTGCCCGTCTTCTTCGATCACAATCCGCACTATCACGCGTCCTTCCAGACGATCCAGCCGTGCCGAAGCGGGATATCGTTTCAGCGCTTCAATGCGATGCAGGAGGGTGTCTGCGAGCCACCCATAGTCCGGTTTCCGGGCGACCGGAGTCGTGGCGGTCGAGGGGGTGAGCGACGCCACTTGGGCCGGAGTGGTTGCAGTCTCAAGCACGTGCTGTGGGGCAAGCGAATGCGATGACGGTTCTGACGCAGGAGGAGCCGCAGCCTCTGGCGGCACCGGCGCCAGCTGTGGAGCGTGTGGTTCTATAGGTGTTTCCGCCGGCACCAAGGCCGCATGATGCTGGACGCTCTGCTCACTTGCTGATTCCTGCTGTTCGTGAAGAGGGACAGCAGCGATGTGCTCAAGTGTCCGCTGGGGGTCTTGGTGGTGCTGGGTGAGGACTGAATCGACAGTTTGGTGGTCTGTCGCCGCGGCTGTTGAGGTCGGTGCTGGCGCGGTCCGGAGCGGTGCGAGGAACCGCCTGTTGCCGGCTGCGCTCGATGGAGTGCTGCGTAGAATAGGCTTGGTGACTTTCGAAGAAGCCACGGGCACTTCAGGAGATGCCGGGGGAGTCGGTGACGAGTTGGGAGGGTCGATGACCGTCACATCCCAATGAAACAGGGGTGACGGCGGGGCCAGGCCGATTTTGGCGACGAGGAGCCCAGTTAAGAAGATGAGGCTGCCATGCAGGCACAACGAGACGATCCACCCGCTCGTACGGAGGCGGAAGAATTCGCCGGGTATGCCGGCATGACGGGTGGTCACAACCGTACAACCTCCAGACTGACAGATTGAAATCCCAATCCACGTATCTCGTCTACGACCGAGACGAACCGCTCCAGTAGGGTAACTTTGTCGGCCCGCACGACGACCAGGGATTCGCGCGGGTGCGCCAGGAGAACGGTTTTGAGCCCGTCCGCCGGAATCGGCCGGTCGTTCAGAAAGAGTTCGCCGTTCGCTGTCAGCGTAACGACGACGGGCACATCTTTGCGATCCCCGGCTTCCTTCGCTTTCGCGAGATTCACTGGTATCTGGCCGGTGCTGATGAAGGTTGCGGTGGTCAGCACGATGACGAGCAGCACCAGCATCACGTCCACCAGTGGGATCACATTGATCTGATTAACCTCACGTTCCATGTTGGGTCCTATACGTGGTCAGAAGTTCCGCCACGCGGCGGCGTAAGACGTTGTTCATGACGACGCAGGGAATGGCGACGAGCAAGCCGACGGCGGTCGCCTTCAGCGCCAAACTCAAGCCGATCATGATGGTATTGACGGCCATTGTGCCGGATGTTCCCATCGTGTGGAAGGTCATCATAATTCCCAGGACAGTGCCCAGCAATCCAATATAAGGGGCATTGGCGGCGACCGTGCCGATGATGACCAGCCGTTTGGTCAGCGCCATTTCAAAGGTCTGCACGTCGGAAAATTGCGACAGATCCACGCGTCGATAGTAGAGCCACCGCTCGACCGCGACCGCGACCGACCATACGCTCAATGCGACCAGTAATCCGATGATTCCATATTCAACCGCATTTTTCAGCACGTCCATTCGTCGATCCTCCACCTCTCAATGTTGGTTCTGTGTTGGCGGAGAACTCCGTCTTGATCTCGGCAGGCATGTCTGGACCTGCGCCGGAGCGTCATGGGGCCTGAGCCTCCCCACGGCCCGCCTACGTGTCCGCTCGTGGTCCGGGCTGTTGAGGGAACAGCACGGTATGTGTCGCCACCACTCGCAGGGCAATCGCCGTTCCCACGTGATAAATGCTTAAGGACGATTCGCTGCTGTGCACGATTTGTCCGGAGGGGAGCTGGATTGTATACACATTCTCGGATCCTTTGAATTGCCTTCCCAGAATGTGGGCATCTGCTCCCTTGGTCGGCACGATATGAATATCGTCGGGGCGAATCATCACGACCACGTTGGTGCCTGTGGGGAGATTCCTGGTATTGGGAAATTCACCGATTTCGGTGGTGACCAGGTCGTTCGTTACGATGCCGGAAATGAAATCCGCCTGCCCAACGAAGTCGGCGACGAACGGTGTGGTCGGCAGGTGGTAAATCGCTTCGGGCGTGTCGAATTGTTCCAGCCGGCCACGGTTCAAGACCGCCACTCGGTCCGCCATGGCAAAGGCTTCATCGTGGTCATGGGTGACCAGAATCGCCGTCGTCTTGGTTTGTCGCAGCAGTGCGTGGAGGTCTTGTCGCATGCGGCTGGCCATATCGGGATCGAGATTGCTGAAGGGTTCGTCGAGCAGCAGCAGCACTGGGCGCAGGGCCAGCGCGCGAGCCAGCGCGACGCGTTGCTGTTGACCACCGGACAGCTCGTGGGGGTACCGGTGTTCTAGACCGTGTAACCCGGTGAGGGCCAGGAGATCATCAACGATGGCCTTCTGTTGGATCCGTGAGAGATGGCTGAGGCCGAAGGCGATATTCTTGTCGACGCGCAGGTGGGGAAACAGGGCATATTCCTGAAAGACCATACCGATGTGCCGTTGTTCCGTGGGGACCATGGTGTCCCTCGAAGAAACGAGTTGCCCCGAGAGCGCAATCTTGCCGGCGATCACCCGCTCAAACCCCGCGATCGCGCGAAGAATGGTGGTTTTGCCGCATCCGGAGGGGCCCAAGAGACAGAGGATTTCTCCCTGGTGGACCGTGAACGTGATCTGTTCGACGGCTGGCCGGTTCGGCTCGTAGGCACAGGAGACCTCGCGCAGTTCAAGAACGGGTGAACGGGAGACGGTCAAATCTTCGCCCTCGAGTGCGGGGGCTGCAGGTTGGCACTGTTGCTTATCGGTTTCCGATGCGTTCGCACGATTCATGTGACGACCCCCTGATGACGCCCCCGCCAATCCTTGGAGACCAGCAACAGCAGCGCCGGCACGCTTAGCAGGACAATCAGCAGGGCGGAAGGCGCTGCCAGCTGATAATACTCCTCACTGGCTTCCAGCCAGACACGAATCGCCAGTGTATCAAATCCAACCGGACGCAACAGTAAGGTGGCTGGAAGTTCCTTCATGGTCTGCAGAAACATCAAGACCCATGCGGTGACACAACCATTTTGAATAAGCGGCAGGGTGACACGCCGGAGGGTCTGTCGAGTCGTGCAGCCTAAGGTTCGTGCTACCTCTTCCACATTGGGGGTCACCTGTTGCAGCGCCGGCTCCATGGATTGCAGTCCCACGGGGATGAAATGCAGGACGTAGGCGATGAGCAGTACGACCACCGAGCCGTACAAGGCCGGTACGAAGTGGGTGAAGAGCACAAGGACCGCGAGGGCGGTGACCGGGCCGGGCAGGGCGTAGCCGGCGTATGCGGCTTGGAGACAGGCGAGATTGAGCCGCGAAGGTCGGCGGCTGGCCAGGTAGGCCAGCGGGAGACCGATCAGGACGGCACCGCCAGCCGCCAGAGCGGACAGAAAGCTGCTATTCCAGACGAAGGTGAAAAATCGGGCATCCAGCGCTCCTTGGGAAAGGGCAGCGATGCTCCACTGAATCAGCATGACGGCCGGAATACCGAAGGAGGCCCCGAAGACCAGCACCACGTAGGTCGTAAGGAGGGTGGTGCCCACGAGGCCCTCGCGACGACGAGTCGATGTGCGGTATCGGCCGGATGTTTGATAGAAGCGACTGCGTTGGCGGAACCATCGTTCCGTCACGAGAAAGATGATGGCCATGACCACGAGCAGCAGGCTCAGGATGCTGGCGGCGCTCTGGTCGTAGCGGCCGGTCATCTGTTGGTAGACTGCATAGGTGAGTGTTTGGTAACGGAGAAGAGAGACGGCCCCAAAGTCCGAGACGACATACAAAATCACGAGTGCGAGCCCTGCTGCAATGGCGGGACGAATGAGCGGCAGAGTGACTCGCCAGAGTGCGGCCCAGGGAGGCACGCCGCAGGCGCGTGCCACTTCTTCAAAGGAGACATTGAGATTCAGGAGTGCGCTTCGAGCCAGCAGGTAGACAAAAGGAAAGGTGTCGAGGGCCATGATCAGCGTGACGCCGGAGAAGCTTTGGGGTGAGAGTAGCCGGGCTTCCGAACCCAGGAAGGCCTGCCACCACTGCTCTGCGGGGCCCCCCATGCCGAAGAGATGGGCGTACACGTAGGCGAGCACATATGTCGGCATCGCGAGGGGAAGGACGATCGCCCATTCCCAGATTCGACGGCCGGGAAATTCATATCGAACCATGATCCAGGCCAGGGACACGCCGAGCACTAAGGTGGTCATGGCCACGCTCGTGGCAAGGGACAGGGTGTTCCACAGAAGCTCAGGGATGCGGGTCGACCAGAGGCGGCTCCACACGGCTGGCGCAGCGGTCAGCGCCACATAGATGATATAGCACGTGGGCAAGACCAGGCATGCTGCGGTGATCAGACTGATCCACTGCAACGGAGAAGGTGCGTTGAACCTGGTGGCGGTGACCATAATCAATGGACGAGTTCAGCGAAGGCCGACCTGCTCGATCAGGGTGAGGGTCGGCTCGCGCAATTCGGCGAGTCGGGCCAGTGGAACGAGTGCAGCACGGAAGGCATGCCGGTCGACGAGCGCCGGGTCGGCTTTCACATCCGGATGCAGAGGATACTCTTTATCAAGGTCGGCAAACAATTTCTGGCCGGCTTGGGCGACCAGGAATTCAATGAGGAGTTTGGCGCTGTCGACGTGTTTCGAGGCGCGTGTGACCCCAATTCCGGACACATTCATAATAGCGCCCATGCCGCCTTCTTGCTGATCGGGCATTAAGGCTGCGATCGGCGCCGTCGGTTGTGTGGCGAGATGGCGATAAATGTAGTAGTGGTTTACGATTCCTACCGCAACTTGTCCTTTGGCCACAGCCTCCACGATCTGCGAGCTTTTCTGATACACCTGCGTGCCCGCGTTGGTCTTGAGGCCTTGGAGAAATTGTTTCGTCCGCTCGTCTCCGAAGGTCGCCTTGATGACCGACACGCCTGCTTGCAGATACTCGCTGCCGGAATTGGGAATGGCAATTTTGTCTTTCCATTGTGGTTGGGAAAGATCAAGCAGTGACTTGATCTGAGCAGGCTTCGCCAAGGTCGTGTTGTAGACGATAATCCAGAATCGGCCGGAAAGGCCGATCCAGCTGTTGTCGGGCGCGCGGAATTGCGAGGGAATGGCCCGTTCGACCTCCCGCATATTCATGGGCCTGAGCAGTTTGAGTTCTCGCGCATGTTCGAGGCTGCCGGCATCGTTCGTCAGGAACACGTCGGCTGGGGTGTGGTCACCTTCAGCCTGCAATCGGTTGACCAACTCGGTCGTTCCGGAGGACAGGAGTTCGATCTGGATGCCGCTTTTCGATTGGAATTCGTCCAAAACAGGTTTGATGAGCCGTTCCGCGCGACCCGAGTACACGACGAGTTTGTCGGCAGCGGCCGCGGTAGCCGTGGTGAGTTGGGATACACCCAGTGCTCCGAGGACAAAAGTCAGAGCCAAGATTGCGCGAGGGAATGAAGCCATGCGGCATGCCTCCACGTCTGAGGACAGCCCGCAGGCTGTCCTATTTGAAATTGATAAACCGTCTCAAGATGATACTGGATCAGGAAGCGGTTCGTCAATGGCGGCAACGGGAACAGAGGCCGTACAGTTCCAGTCGGTGGGTTTGGATGACGAAGCCGTTTTTAGTCGCCACCTCCTCCTGCAACCGTTCGATCTCGCAATTCTCGAACTCCACAATCGTTCCGCACCCGGTACAGATGAGGTGATCGTGATGGCCCTTGTGCGAGATATTGTCGTATTGAGTCTGCGAGCCAAAATGCCGGGCCTGGGCCATGCCTGCTTCGCAGAATAGGTTCAGTGTGCGGTAGATGGTGGCGAGACCCAGATGGGGATCCTTCTTGGCGAGTTGGTGATACATGACTTCAGCCGTGACGTGTTCCTGCCGCAAGAAGGCCGTCAGGATCAGTTCCCGCTGGCGGGTCAGCTTGAGTTGATGCTTCGCCAGGTGCTGGCGAAGCACTTCCATTTCTTTGAGGTCTTTACTCATGGCGAATGGACAGGGCTAAAAGAACCTCATTAAAGACGAAAGTGCCTCAATGGGTCAAGAGGTGTGAAGAGAAAACGGGCGATCCTCGATTGACGAATAGAAATTCACGCGTCTATAGTCCTATCCGGTTGCAGAAGATCGAAGGAGAATCGGCACGTGCGGAAACCTCATGAAATGACGGTCGATCGGGCGTTGCTCCTCTATGTGTTGTCGCTGGCCGAGCCGTACGGACTGCTGAGTGATGTCAAACTCCAGCAGCTGTGTTTTCTCTGCGAGCTCCAGATGTTCGGGAAGGGCGTGAAGGGGTTTCATTTCGAGTTTGTTCGTTTTGCCTATGGCGCATTCAGTAGAGATCTCGACAATGATCTGACGTCTCTTCGGCGCAAGGAACGGATCGAGAACTTTAGTCCTTCCGACCAGGTCCGCGACGAAGTCATTCCGCTGCTGATGAAAGGGGTTGAAGGGAACGACACCAACGAGAAGGTGCGGGATCTCATGCAGGCGGTGATCACTACCTACGGGCCGCAGGATGTCACCGCTATCACGCAATCCGTCGAATCGGTCGAGTTGAGTACGCCGCAACAACCGGAATTCAAGATTCCGATCCGCGACATCGTGTTTCATACGACCTTATTGGTTCCTGCCCGGATCGAAGTGCCGACTGAATTCACCCTGCCGGCGAGCCACTCAGTCAAGTTGAATCTCGCGATGGGCTATTGACGCGGATTCTGCCGAAGAGGCAGCTCGTCAGACTATCGGAGTTCGAGTACTCCGCCCAGCAAGGCGGCACGAAGCAGTTGCGCCACGTTCGTCACACCGAACTTTCTCATAATCATGGCACGGTGAGCTTCCACGGTGCGGACGCTGATACGGAGTTCCTCGGCGATGTCCTGATTTTGGGCGCCCAGCCACACGTGGTTAAGAATCATCTGCTCGCGTTTGGTCAATCCGATCGGCCGTTGATAGGGCGAAAGGGGTGCGGCGGCAACCCGGGATGGTCGTGTTTTGGAGCGGCGAACTGGGTTGGCCATAAGCTGCAGTCGGCGAGGAAATTGAACCGTGGCTCTGACAGTTGTCTGTTTTGGACAAGAGGGGATCACTGTCTGATCACCTTCTTGTCAGAGATACTGTATCAGATCCCAAGCCGTACTTAAATTAGGGAGAGGTCTGGTTGCCGTGTCAACAAAAAGCGTACGTATGTATAGCTAGCCTGTTGGCTACTATGCAAATGGCCGCATGAATTCAGCCATGGGGAGAGAGGTGGGTGCGGGTCGTCGGGGCGCATGCCATTGAGCCGGTGATGTTTATTCAGGACGCGGGCCGGCCGACGACTGTAGCCTCTGTTTTAATGGAAGCCAGTGGCGTGCGATCTCTTCGGGAGCGTGGCTCACCATTGGATCGAAGGAATCTGGGTTAGGCGCGCCTGGGGAGAGCGAGTGCCGCCTGAATGGTGTGTAAGATCGAGTCTGTCGCAACCGGTTCGAGCAAGCAGTACTCGATCTGGAGCTCGCGTACGACGCGCTGAAACTTTTCACCTTCCTGGGCGGGATCGTGGAGCGCAGCCGTGACGATCAGGCGAGCGGTCGGGAAGGTCTGTCGGAGTTCCACAAGGTTCTCCGGGCCTTGATCGTCCTCCGCCACGAGACGGGCGATGACGAGGTCGAGTTTGGATGACAAGGGCTGAACGTGGGCCGTCTGCAAGGTGGCACTGTGTCGGACAAAGTGTTCCATCCCCGGCAGGGCCAGCTTGATGAGTCGCTTCAGGTTCGGGTCAGCGTTCACGACGAGGATATTGGCCATAATTCTCCAAAACGAGGGTCGTGGTTCATGGTGAGCGACGACTGTGCGGCCGTCATTGAACCGATCACAGGTGCCAGCCCGATTTGAAGGGGTCTGTCCTGGCGAATGGGCTCTTCCTCACGATTACGATCTAGCGTCAGACTAATTGTTGATCCAGGGCGTACCGAATCAGCTCCGCGGTGGTTCTCAGCCCGAGCTTGATGCGCAGCCGCGTGCGAGAGGTGCTCACCGTTTTGATGCTCAAGTTCAGGTGCTCTGCAATGTCGGTCAAACGTCGCCCCGGTGCAATCCATTGGAGAACCTCAACCTCTCAGTCCAACAGCACTGCCGGAAGGGCGTCGGCGCACGGGGCATTCCGGTTCGGCACTGTGTCCAGTATGCGTTCGGTTCCATGAGAGCGGAGATAGTGTTCATCTTGCAGGAGGCCGAGACTGCTGTGCGGAGTTCCTGCGGGCCTGTGTCTTTCGTCAGGTAGCCGAGTGCGCCGGCCCGAACCGCACGAGTGGCATAGTGTTCTTCGGCATAGATGCTCACAACCAGCACGGCTGCCGTGGGTTGCAGAGATTTGAGAATGCGCAGAATCTCCAGTCCCGGCATGTCAGGCAAGTTCAGATCTAGAATGACGAGATCCCAGGCGGTTGCGCGGATCTGCGCAATGGCATTCTGGGCCGAGCCCGTTTCTATGATATGGGGCGCCAACCCGTCCTCGACGAAGAAGTCCCGGAGGAACTCTCTCAGGCCTCGACGGACCAGCGCGTGATCATCCGCGATCAAAATACTGATGTCAGATCGGAGAGGGCTCATATCCTGGAACGATTCCAACTTATGAATTCTCTTTGCGCATAGCACGGACCTGTCTTGACCGGTCCTCACCGTGGTCTCTCACGATTTGAAACCCGACCGAGGTCGAGCTGTTGCTCCTGATGTTCTCTGTGTGGAAGGGGCAGCGAAGGCAAGGCCGTGCGCTTCCACAACATCCCCTCCCGGCCAAGGTAGGTGTCGGAGGGATTTGTCGGCACACTGAGAATCAGTCGGTCACCCAGCTAGTTTGTACCTCAGGGGAGACCCTTACGAGAACGTGCGTGACATATAGCAGATGTGTCGATGCATGACATAGAGCTGATCGGCTCTAGTGCGACCCAGGTTAGATTGCTAGGGTGAGAACCTGGAATGGTCAGGGGCCCTGGAAGGTTTATCGGATGACCATCTCGGGCAAGGCTGGGGCAGGGGCGGTGCTAGCTGAGAAGAGAGGTCGGTGTGATCAGAGCCGATACAGCGCTCCATACTTCTCTTCGAGATAGTGCAGAAACGGCTCCGGGTTCACCCCGGACCCAGTCACACGCCGAGCCAGATGATCGGGGGTGAACATGCGTCCCCACCGGTGGATTTTCTGTTCCAGCCATCGTCTGAGCGGCAGCAACTGCCCTGTTGCCATGTCCTCGTCCAACTGCGGAAGTTCCTGTTTCGCTTGCTCGAAAAACTGTACGGAGTAGAGATTGCCTAAGGTATAGGTCGGGAAGTACCCAAAGGCCCCCATCGACCAGTGCACGTCCTGGAGAACGCCATCGGCATCCCGCTCGGGCACGATGCCCAGATAGGATTGCATCTTCTCATTCCATAGGCCGGGTAAGTCCTCAGGTTGCGCCCGCCCCTCGATGAGGGCCTGTTCGATTTCGACGCGTAGCATAATGTGTAGGTTATAGGTCAGTTCGTCTGCTTCGACGCGGATCAGCGTCGGGGCGGCCCGGTTGATCGCGGCATAGAACCTATCGAGAGGCACATCTGTCAGCTGCTGCCGAAAGGTCTGCTGCAAGATCGGATAGAAACAACGCCAGAACGCGTGCGACCGGCCCACACAATTCTCCCAGAGTCGCGACTGGCTTTCATGGAAACCGAGTGAAAGGGATTCGCCGAGGGGCGTGCCATAGTAACGAGGATCCAGCCCCTGATCGTACAGGCCGTGGCCACCTTCATGAATGCAACTGAACAGGCAGGAGGGTAGATCCTTTTCGAAGACACGCGTCGTCACGCGGACATCGGTGGGATGAAAAGAGGTCGTGAACGGATGGGCCGACAGGTCGAGACGGCCACGCTCGAAATCGTACCCCATGGCTACAAGGACGAGCCGTCCAAACTCAAGCTGCCGTGACTGGTCGAAGCTCTGGTGCAGGCAGCTGTCGTCGATGGTGACGGCACTGGCCTGCACGCGCTTCAAAAGCGGGACGAGACGTTCCCGCAGTCGAGCAAACAGCGGTGTGAGCTGGGCGATGGTCGCTCCAGGCTCGTAGGTATCCATCAGCGCATCATAGGGTGAATCCCGGTAGCCCAAATACCGAGCCTCGTCGCGTTTGAGGTCGAGCACCGTCTTCAGCGACGGCAGAAACTTTGAGAAGCGGCTCTCTTCTCGTGCCGTCACCCAGGCCTGTTGGGCCAAGGAACACTCGCGACTCAGGCGGATCACGAAGTCCGACGGGAGTTTCTTGGCGCGGCTGAAATCGCGCCAGATTTCCCTCAAAAGTGCCCGCGACGGTTCATCCCAACTTTCGGTCGGGCTTTCGGCGGCCTCGCCGGTGGCGGGATCAATCCACTTGCCCAGCAGACGCTCGACCTCGTCGGACACGAGTTTCTGATGCGCGAGGCCTTCGAGGGTGGCAATCTGTTCGGCTCGAGCGGCGCCGCCGCCTGCGGGCATGTAGGTTTCCTGGTCCCACGACAACACCGAAGCGGCGCTCTGGATACGTCGGATTTCCAATAGTCGAATCGTCAGTGGTTCCAATGTCGTCAGTGTCTTCACCTTCTCGCTCCTTCTCCCGGTAAGACCGTGTTATGATCCCGCGGCTGAGGCGAATTGTCGCACAACTCTCTCACGGAGTGAAATCGATGGCCGATCTAGTTCTGCCGAAGATTGACGCCTATGCCGCCGCCCATTCCTTGCCGGAATCCCCGATTCGCTTGGCGCTACGCGAGGAAACGGAACGGACGATGGAATTCGCCCGCATGCTCGTCGGCCCGCTGGAAGGTGCGTTTTTGCATATGATGACCCGCCTGGTGCAGGCCACGCGGGTGTTGGAAATCGGCATGTTTACGGGATACAGCGCGCTCTGTTTTGCCGAAGCGCTGCCCGAGCAGGGCCGCGTGGTCACGTGCGAAGTGGATGAGGAATCTGCCGCCGTTGCCCGTCGATTCTTCACACAATCGCCGCATGGCCGCAAGATCGAGGTCCGCATGGGGCCGGCCTTGGAAACGATGGGTGAGTTAGAGGGGGCCTTCGACCTGATTTTTATCGATGCCGACAAACAGAATTATGTGAATTATTATCATCGCGCAATGGAGTTGGTGTCCCCTCGCGGAGTGATCCTCATCGACAACGTGTTATGGGACGGAGAGGTGCTGCGCGATCCCCCGCCGGACGACCGTACTGCGGCGATTCAGCAGCTCAATCGAGTGGTGGCAGGCGATTCTCGTGTGACCGCCGTGTTGGCGACCATCCGAGACGGGATTTGGGTGATCACACCGACGCCGACCCCGCAGAAACCGTCGTGAGCGGCTAAGGGATCGTGCGTATGGAGAAACCGACGGCGTTCGCAGCCTACGCCGCCCTCACCATATCGGCGCTGGTGTGGGGCGGTTCGATCGTGGGGCAAAAGCTGGCGCTCGGGGCATTCTCGACGGTGGAGACGTCTGTCCTGCGTGGAGTCGGCGCGCTGGCGATCTTGATTCCTCTTTGGTGGTGGACCGAAGGCAGCCGCACCACATTCACGACTCGCGACCTCAGGCTTCTATCTCTGTTGGGGTTCGGAGTGCTCGGCAACCACCTCCTGACGTTGTTCGGGCTCCGCTACGTCGGCGCCTCCACCGCCGGGGTCATTATCGGCGCCAGCCCGGTCATTACGGCCTTGCTCTCCTCTCTATTCGTGCGTGACATTCCCTTTAGGACGGTCGCGGCCGGTTGCGCGGTATCCTTCGCGGGTGTGGCCCTCGTGTCCGGTGTTGGAGGGAGCGCGCCGAGCGGGGAAAACCCCTGGTTAGGCGGCATATTGGTACTGTTGGGACTTGTCAGCTGGGCACTGTATTCCATTGGGGGCCGACAGGTGATGGAGCGGCTGTCTCCGCTGACCGTCAACTGGACGACGTTGTTGTTCTCTTTGCTGCCGCAGATTCCTCTTCTCTGGACCGATCAGAAACTGCTGCTGTCCGGGCCTGCTGTGGTGCCATTCTCCGGCTGGCTGGCCTTGCTTTATCTCATTGTGTTTGCGACTGCCTTGGGGCAACAAGCCTGGCTGTATGGAGTAAAGGGGGTGGGGCCTTCCCGGGCTGGGGTGTTCGTCAATCTCATTCCGGTGTCGGCGCTGCTCTTGTCGGCTTTGGTGTTGGATGAAGCGATCGGGGTGCGGGAGGTCGTGGGAATTGTCCTCATCCTCGCCGGTGTCTGGCTGGTCGGGTGGCAGTCGGCGCGGCTCAAACGCGCCGACTAGCGCCGTCACTTGTTCCGCAATTCTGACTCTCTGC
>JAHFEW010000057.1 GCA_023248215.1 Nitrospira sp. | reverse complement strand
TTTTTTAGCTCAACGTCATACTGCCCCTGTGCTTTTTCAGGCCCAGTTTTTGCCCACAGAGTATCGCGAATCGCTTCCGCGAAAGGCGATTCTAGATTGATTGGGAGGCTGGATTTGTTTTGTGACGATGGACATTCTATTGTTTTCGTCAGGCTGGAGAGAGGTGGATAAGAATGACACGGAGCGTGATGGGTTCTGCGATGCAAGTGCTCAGGGGTGTGGCGACTGTAGTATGGGTCATGCTGGCCGGGTGCGCGGGTGATGGTGTGATACCGACTCACGTGGAAAAGCGCTCCGTCGCGAACGGGATCGCCGAAGATCATGTTGCGGCGGCGCTGTTGTATCAACAGAAAGCGAAGCAGTTGGAGCGTGATGCGGCCCGATTGGAGCAGCAGGCGCAGGGCGTCAGTCTCTACGAAGATCCCAAAGGGTTCCGGCGAGATGCGCTTCGAACGGCAGCCCAGACACTGCGGCAGGAGGCTTTGGAAATGGAGCGGCTCCATGCCGCTCATTCCGACATGGTTCAGAGCGTGATAGGGAAGCAACAGCCGCAGTAAGCCGTCGTCCCGCAATGGCCTTGGCGATTGCAGAGGTCAACCGATCGGGCAGGAGCTCCAATGTAGCTCACTCTTCCGCGCCCACCCCGCTAATCCCTGTTCGGTTCGGATACGAACATAGTCGCCATCCAACGGCGTGTTTTCTCCAAGAGCCAATTCCGATGTCAACGTTCCAATAACGCGTCCCTCGCCGGGTGAAGCCCGTACGACGACCTCGTTTCGCTCAAGAACAAGACAGACCAGCGGTGAGATGGCCTCTACCTCCGGTTTAGTCTCATGAGATTTTAAGGTTCCAAGTGCCGGGGTTTGCCTCGCTGAGTCAGTTGAGTCTTGAGTCACGGTCCGGACTTCTCCAAGCTCTTCCTCGGATTCAGTTGTCCCCGTTCCGTGAAAGGTCGAGGCAACCCTTGCAAGGGGAAGTCCCTTGATCACACTGTCCGCAAGGTGCATCAGCAGATCCGAAGCCGAGACCGAAGGAGATGGGGTGGGACCATCATGGGTCAGAGCGGAGCGTGTTTCGACAAGGTAAACGCGGTATCCATCACGGTAAGGTTGAAGGCAGGCCGCATACCGATAGACGGTCTGGGAGCTGCCGTGGAGCCCCTCGATCATCGCCAGAGAGTGCGGACAGACGACATGCGGGAAACGCACGGCGCCCAAGCGGTCCAGGGTCAGCACCTTATGTTCGATGAGAAAACCTGAAGGGGTAAGGGGTATCGGGGTGGGCATGGCCCCTTCGGTGACGGTCGGTGGAGCCTTCAGGACCCGTAGAAAGGAATCCCCCAGGACGCGTGTAATCACATTCGGATCCACGTCGCTGGGAAGATCATAGGCCTTCGATGTAGCGGGCAGAACGTCCGTCTCTACCGGAGATGTCAAGGACGCGCATCCCGCAACGAGGCTGGCGAATCCGAGAAGGAGAGCAGCAGAATTGTTGACCATCCGCCTGGCATGCATGGGTGCCTCCTCACTGTTCCTGTTCGCTTCAAGGGGTTCAACCCAAAAAAAACGCCCTCTGGCCCCACAGGACCGGAGGACGTCGTCGTCCGTTTGCCGGGCATTGGCCCGACCGAGGCGTCATCGCCTCCAAGAATTCATCAGTTCAGGAAAAAAAAAGGACCTCTGGCCAATCTGGCCGGAGGACCTCATCGTCCACTCACTGCGACGAGAAAACGCCTTTGTCTTCCGTCACGTGTCTTAACATATACAAAAAATTCCACCCCCTGTCAATCCGCAGCTCTGCATCATCTGGATTCATGCGAATTCGGCGGGCTCCACGAAACCACGGTGGGCGTCAAGATGATGAAAGAAGCGGCACAGGAAGGCTTCGATGCCGCGAAACAGTACGAACAGGAAACGCGGGAAAGTAGACACGAAAGGATAGCGATGTCATGGGGAAGGATTCTCACCGCTCAATGGGAGCGACCTTCGCTCGCATCAGGGCGAAATTGCTAACGGAACAAGAAGCAGGCAGCCAAAGAGAAGTGATGAAGTCCGATTGCGTGGGCGGAAGCGGGCCAAGATCATCCAGCCGTCCGACTCAGATTCTCTTGGCCCCCGTCCGGTACTCTTATTGCGGTTGCTGCTTGCCCAACATTGTCTGGGCTTTCTCGTAATGCGTGGCGTAGAGTTGCTGCAGTTGGACTGCGTCGTTCCGTCGCTCCTGAGCCGCTGTGATCAACCCGCCCCGTCGAATTCCCTTGGGATCTTCAATCGGCTTAATGGTTGAGGCCACGGCCTGATACTGTTCGGCTTGGGTCTGAACTTTCTTGGCTTGCTGCAAATACAGAAGCGCGGCGGTCATATGGTCATCAGCCGTCCCTGCTTCACCGGTGATACGATCGGCAAGGTTTGTCGGCAGTTCCCGCTGAGCGAAGGCTGAGCATCCAGTCGTTCCGAGTATCCCGGTCAGCGCGATCAATGTTGCGAGTACGAGAGGCATTGTCGGTCTCATGAGACACCTCCTTGCTTGATGGTGCCATCCTGCCAGACAGACGGTATCGTAGGTATCGGGTAATCACCTGGGAAACGTACCTGAATCTATTGACAGTAGCGGTAAATTCAACCGAATTGAGCGTTTATGAGAACGCATGACGTTCAGGAGTCTGCGCTGATGAGCCCGACGCGAATTGCGTAGCGGACAAGGCCGGCAATATCATGAATATCCAACCTCTGCATCAGCTCGGTTCGATGGGTATCAACGGTTTTGGTGCTGAGGTTAAGCTTCTGGGCGATGTCCTTGGTTGAGTGACCCTCGGCGACCAATTGTAGTACCTCACGTTGGCGCGGCGTCAGTTCTTGAATGTTGCTTGTTTTCATCTCCCGTGGATGCAAGTAGTTCTGCACCACCTGCTTGGAGACGGCGGGGGTGAGATAAGTTTCGCCTCGCATGACTGCCTTGATAGCCAGTTCCAGTTCTGCCGGCTCCGCCCCCTTAAGAAGATAGCCTGCCGCTCCAGCCTGTAGGGCCCGCCTGACGTATTCCTCATTGGCATGCATCGAGAGGATAATGATTCGAGGAGCCGGAGTGAGTTTCACCATTCTGGCCGTCGCCTCCAGGCCATTGAGTTCGGGCATGCCGATATCCATGAGCACAATATCAGGCTGGTGTTGCTCCGCGAGCTGGATGGCCTCATGCCCGTTTCCCGCTTCCGCGACGACCTGGACCAGCTCAAGGCTTTTCAATAGAGCACGAAGGCCGGCTCTCATGAGACGGTGATCATCCGCAAGGAGAACCCGAATCGTATTCATACTTACGTCGAAACCTCGGTCCGAAAGGGTGATGAAAGGGGGGATAGAGGAACGCGTACTCGGACTTCGGTCCCCTGCCCGGGGTTCGAGTCGATGGAGAGGGAGCCGTTCAAGAACCGAATGCGTTCTTGCATCCCCAGCAAGCCCATGCTTTGTCCTCTGGTCGCTTCGGCCAATGCCTTCTGGACCTCGAATCCTCTACCATTGTCACGGATGAGCAACAGGAGGTCATCCTCGTGTTGCCGTAAAGACACGGTCACGTTGGTTGCGTTCGAGTGGCGGATGATATTCGTGACCGCTTCCTGGATCACGCGGAAGCAGGCGATAGCAACGCTTTGCGGCGGCGACAGGAGTTCGTCCGCCTGTACATCAACCTTCCAGCCGGCTCGCTCGGCTTGGCGACTCAGATACCATCGCACGGCCGGCACGAGTCCAAGGTCATCCAACAATGAGGGTCGCAACTCGAGCGAGAGATCGCGGACATATTGCAGGGTTTGATCGATGACGTTCGAGCTGTCCTTCAGCAGAACCGCAATGTCTGAGGTATTACCGCAGCGTTGTATCGTTTGCAGATTCATTTTCACGACCGTGAGGGCTTGACCGATCTCGTCGTGCAGATCAAGCGCAAGGCGGCGACGCTCGCTTTCCTGAACCTCCATCAGTTGTTGGGAGAGGGCCTGCATGCGCTCATGGGCTTCGCGAAGGGCCAGTTCCGCGCGCCGGCGATTGAGATAGGAGGATAGGCTATCGGCCAACGAATTAATGAGGTCGCGCTCCTCAGCGAGAAAAGGACCTTCGGCTTCCGGTGGTCTCGCTTCACGGTAGATCACCTCAATCATTCCTTTGGCGCCGTCCAGCGTGACCCAGGAGGCGGTCTGCTTCCACGGCGACTCAACGAAGGTCGGTGTGGTGAAGACCATGTTGTCAAAGGTAATGCGGGCAAGGGTAATCTCCGGATACTGCCAGGCGGGAGGCAGCACTGCGACGGTCTGCTTCAAAACCTCTTCAATCGGTTTGGCGCTATCTTGCAGGAGGCGCACTGTCCGGTGGAGTGCGGTCAATTCCTTCACACGCTCGCCAAAAAGATGGCGGAGTCGTCTCTGTTCTCCGTGATGAAATGTGTCCGCTGGGGCCAATGGAGTGCGGTGCCTGTCTTGGAGCTGCCGGAGGAGGGCTATACTCCCCCACAGCAAAGCAATCGTGAGGGCGCGGTTACCCAGTGTCGGCCAGGCTGGAGCAGAAGCGCCTGGGTGGAATGCTCCGATCGAGATCAGAGCCGTCGCGATCGTTGCGAAGAGGATGGGCGCCATCCGGTTTGGAAGAGAAAAAGCCAACAGGACGGGGAAGAGGTAAAGAATCCACCCTGCCAAGGCGGGCGGCGAAAGGAAATCGAGGACGAAGATCATGCCGGCCATTCCGACCAGCACTATAAGAATCATTCGATCCATCCTCGCTCCGCGCAGAGGCAGCGTATAGAACCTCTTGTTTTTCTCAGGCAGTATAGTTTGTCTGAATGATCTGCCAAAGGCAACGCCCTCAGTGCCGTTTCTAGGAGGAGAGAAGGACGGGCTCGATGGCGCAGTTGGAGAAGAAAACAAGTTGACAGCTTCAATGTCGGGATGCTAAAAGCGCCCACGAAATAGGTAGGGAAACAAAGGCGTTTCTCTGCCGGTCTGAAAGCACGACGACAGGGACAATGACGTCCTTCGGCCATGTGGGCCCGAGGGCGTTTTTTTTTGACTTGTGCGAGCACGGGCGAATCACCATGGAGCAAATGAATCGAACCGCGGGAAAGCCACTGGGGAATGGAATCATGAATGGTAGCGCTCACTCCAACAGGAGGGGATCATGACGATTCAGAAGCGATGGATTCAGCCTGGTGTTCTGTGGGGGGTGGTGCTGGGAGGGTTAGTCGCCTGCGCGATGATCGCGAGTCCTCCCGAAGGTCTGATTGCCAAAAATGATCATGCTGCATTGGCAACCTGGTATGACAAGGAAGCGGCCCATCTTCGGCAACATGCGAAGGAGATGATGGTGATGGCGGAAGAGTATCGAAAAAATCCAGGTCCCAGTACCCGTGGTGTAGTCTCTCCGAAAATCGATTTTCTTCAGCACTGCGAGGGCCTTGTCGGCATGTATACGAAGGCAGCTGAAGAAGCCGACTTGTTGGCCAAGGGGCATCGCGACATGTTGAAGTAAGTAAGAGAAGCGAAATGTATGGGTTAGCTGGTGCAAATCGGTGCGGAACTGAGAGTCGAGATGGGGAGTGGCTGGAGGTTGCGCACAATGGCGTGCGTGGCGACGATGATGTCGAGAGGAATGGGTGAGTCGACAATGCAGCATCATCGAAAAGATGAGAACGGAGGAGATCGCCATGCACGTGGGCAACATGAAGTTCCTATGTGTGTATTTGCTCGTTGTGCTGATGGGACCCGTGCTGTTCGGCGGCGAACAAGCTTTGGGTCAAGGATCTGCGCCGGCTCCGGCGTCGACTGCGAATGTGGAGGAGCGGCTGGATTCCTTAGAAAAGAAAGTGGATGCCCCATCCATCTGGAAGACGTTGGGGTTCAAGGTCTCAGGTTTTCTAGATGTGGCCTATACGCAGAATTTCAACAACCCAAATACGAATCTGAACCAACTGCATATCTTCGACACCAACGCCAATGCCTTCATGCCGCACCTGGCGCAGATCATGGTGGAGCGGCCTGCTGATGCCGGGGGCAGCGCGTTAGAACGAGCCGGATTCCGCGCTAGGCTGAATTTCGGCCTCGACTCGCGAGTGACGAGGGCACGAACCAATTATCAAACCGGGACCAGCAACGATGAAATCGATTTCCAGGAACTTTACGCGGAGTACATCCTTCCTGTCGGCAACGGTCTGAAAGTCCAAGCCGGCAAAATCAACACGCTGATCGGATATGAGGTCATCAATAGTTTCGAGAACGCGAACTTTTCCCGGTCCTTCATGTTCGGGTTGGGCCAGGCCTTCACGACGACCGGTATCCGGTTCACCTATACGTTCAACCCGATGGTGACGGCGTCCTTCGGCGTCGTCAACGGCTGGGACAACGTCGATGACAACAACAAGGGCAAGACGATCGAGTATCTGGTGGCCCTGACGCCCCATGAAAAATTCGGTGTCAGCTGGTACGGCTCCTATGGGCCGGAACAAGCGAATCGGCAATTTGGCGATCTCGCATCAGGAGGCGCGCCAGGGAACCCGTCTGCGAAGCGGTTTGTCAACGGTCTCATCATTTCGATGAAACCGACGGACAAGGACACGATCATTCTGGAGCCGTATTACGCGAACGAAGCCAGCAACCCCGTGGCAACAGCCGCCAACGGATTGAAACGGAACGCGCGCTGGAATGGGTTGGCCGGCTACTTGATACACGATTTCACCGACCAGTGGAGTTTTCGTCTCCGTGGAGAAATTTTCGAGGATGCAGGAGGCTTCCGCACCTGTAGTGGAACGTTGAACAACGCGGGCGGCACGAACACGTGCTTCGGAGCGACGAATACCACGGCCGCCACACCGGTTGCCCAGACGCTGTGGGAAGTCACGCCGACGCTGCAGTTCAAGCCGATTCCATCGCTGATCACACGGGTCGAATTCCGGTATGACAAGTCGGACAAGAACGTATTCCTTTACGGCAGCAGAGCGGTGAATAACCAGGAGACCCTCTCGTTCGAGGTCATCTACGTGTTCTGAGAATGATGAGAAAGGAATAGATCATGGTACGACGATTGCGTTTCGTGACGATGATCCTGCCGATTCTGACCAGCTTTGCGATGACGCTGGGGGCCGCAGGAGTCTGGGCGCAAGAGACCGCGGCGCCGCCGGTGCCTGCGGCACAGGAAATCATAACGGCGCCGGCTCCGCCGCAAGCCCCGCCCAAGATCGATACGGGGGACACGGCCTGGCTGCTCATATCGACCGCGTTGGTTTTGGCAATGACAGCGCCGGGGCTGGCGCTGTTTTATGGCGGGATGGTGCGGTCGAAGAACGCCCTGGGGACGATCATGCAGAGTTTCATTATCCTCTGCCTGATCAGTCTCCAATGGGTGTTGTGGGGATATAGTTTAGCGTTCGGACCGGACAAGGGGCATCTCATCGGAGGTCTCGAATGGCTGGGCCTCAACGGCGTGGGCTTGGAGCCTAATGCCGACTACGGAGCGACCGTACCCCATCAGGCCTTCATGATCTTCCAAATGATGTTTGCCGTGATCACGCCGGCGCTCATCACCGGCGCCTTCGCGGAACGAATGAAGTTCAGCAGTTTCCTGGTGTTTACCCTCTTGTGGGCGACGCTGATCTATGATCCACTGGCCCACTGGGTTTGGGCGGTAGGAGGATGGGTGCGCAATTTTGGCGCGCTGGATTTTGCCGGCGGTACCGTGGTGCACATTAGTTCCGGTGCATCCGCGTTGGCCTGCGCGATCGTCTTGCGACCGCGGTTGGGCTATGGCAAGGAGCACATGGCTCCCCACAATCTGCCGATGACGGTGTTGGGCGCAAGCCTCCTATGGTTTGGATGGTTTGGGTTCAACGCCGGGAGCGCGGTGGCGTCCGGCGCGCTGGCGACCAGCGCCTTCGTCGTGACCAACACGGCCACGGCCTCGGCAGCGCTGTCCTGGATGGTGTTGGAGTGGATGTATCGAGGAAAACCGACCGTGCTCGGGGCAGCGAGTGGCGCTGTCGCGGGATTGGTGGCGATTACTCCGGCGTCGGGATTTGTCGGGCCGATGCCCTCGATCGTGATCGGTCTCGGGGCAGGAGTGTTCTGCTATCTGGCCGTGTTGTGGAAGTCGAAATGTGGGTACGATGATGCCCTCGATGTGGTCGGGATTCACGGGATCGGAGGGATCTGGGGCGCGCTGGCAACAGGTCTCTTTGCGTCAAAGGTGATCAATCCGGCTGGAGCGGACGGGTTGTTTTTAGGGAATCCTGCGCAACTTGGGATTCAGGCTCTGGCGGTCTTGGTGTCCGTGGTGTTCGCCTTCGTGGGGACCTTCGTGATTTTGAAGCTGGTCGATGGTGTGACGGGTCTGCGGGTCAGGGAAGACGAAGAGCGAATGGGATTGGATCTGAGTCAGCACGAGGAACGAGCCTATTCGTAGGCGCAGAGGAACCGAACAGGAGGAGGAATGTGGTGAGTGACCCGGGCAGAGATAACGGTCGCAAAAGCGCAAACCAACCGTGGCTTGCGATCATCGGTCTTGTGGCCCTGGTGTCCGCATATGCCTGTATCGGGTCGGTCACGATGGCCCAGGAAACATCTGCTATGTCGGCTCCGGCCGTGCCGAGCGTATCCTTGAAAGTGGATTCAGGGGATACCGCATGGGTACTCACCTCTTCGGCGTTGGTTTTGGCCATGACGATGCCGGGGCTGGCACTGTTTTACGGCGGACTTGTGCGCACCAAGAACGTGCTCGCGACGATCATGCAAAGCGTCATGATCTTGAGCGTGGTCAGTGTGTTGTGGATTCTGGTCGGGTATAGCCTGGCCTTCGGGCCGGATAAAGGTGGCGTGATTGGTGGATTGGAGTGGGTCGGGCTCAGCGGGGTCGGCGCCGAGCCGCACCCGACATATGGGCCGACGATTCCTCACCAGGCGTTCGTGCTGTTTCAGTTGATGTTTGCCGCGATTGCTCCGGCTTTGATCACGGGCGCCTTTGCCGAACGGAAGCGCTTTACGTCGGTCGTGCTGTTTGCGGCGATCTGGTCGCTGGTGGTCTATGTGCCGCTGGCGCATTGGATCTGGGGTGGTGGATGGTTGGGCAAATTGGGCGCGTTGGACTTTGCCGGTGGAGCGGTGATTCACATCAGCTCCGGCGCGTCGGCCCTGGTCTGTGCCATCGTACTGGGTCAACGTCGAGGATATGGCATCGATTATATGGCGCCACACAATCTGCCTATGACGCTGCTCGGGACCGGATTTCTGTGGTTCGGCTGGTTTGGCTTCAACGGGGGCAGCGCGCTCGGCGCCAATGGGATTGCGGTCTCGGCCATCCTCGCGACCCATGCGGCGGCGGCGACGGGTGCCATTGCTTGGTGCGGCGTTGAGTGGGCGCATCGGGGCAAACCCACAGTGCTCGGGGTGGCCAGCGGCGCCGTGTCCGGATTGGCGACGGTGACTCCTGCGGCAGGTTATATCAGCCCGCTGTTCGCCATCGCCATCGGGGTGGTGGCGGGCATGGCATGTTACGCGGCGATTGTCTGGAAAGGGCGATTCGGCTATGATGACTCGCTTGACGTCGTGGGCATCCACGGAGTCGGAGGAGTGATCGGCATTCTGGCCACCGGACTCTGTGCCAGCAAGGCCGTGAACCCTGGAGGCGCCGACGGATTGTTGTTCGGCAATCCCGGTCTATTCGGCGTTCAGGTGCTCGTCGTGGCGGTCACGACGATTTTCTCGATGATTGGGACCTTTATCATCCTCAAACTGGTCGATTCCATGACAGGATTACGGGTGTCTTCGGAGGAGGAAGCGACCGGTCTTGATTTGAGTCAACATAACGAGCGGGCTTATTCGTGAATGACGCCATCGGCGGAGACCGCTGCGCAGTTCTAGGAGGCAAGGATGAAACTAATCGAAGCCATCGTCAAGCCTTTCAAACTCGATGAAGTGAAGGATGCGTTGCTGGAGATCGGGATCCAGGGAATGACGGTCACCGAGGTCAAAGGATTCGGCCGTCAGAAGGGCCACAAGGAAACCTACCGGGGTCAGGAATACACTATCGAATTCGTGCCGAAGGTAAAGATCGAGGTGGCGGTCAACGACAGCCAAGTCCAGCGCGTGTTGGAGACGATCACACGGGCGGCGAAGACCGGCAGCATCGGCGATGGAAAAATTTTCGTCCGGGATCTCAGCGCCGCCGTGAGGATAAGGACGGGAGAGACGGGAGAAAGCGCATTGTAGCCATGTCCCAGGCGTTGGATCCAGGTTCTCACATGGTGCACGAAGAGGTCCCCGCGGCTTCTGTCTTTCTGGCGGAGCAGCGTCGGGCGATTCAACAGCGTCTGCTGGCCGGCGAGTCAGGCGATGACGTGGTCTGCGCGACCACGGATCTCGCCGATGCGCTGATTGTCGGACGGTACCGGACCGCCGCGCGGACAGGCGGGGAAGCGCTCACGACGGCCGGGTTTCAACATTGTTGTCTGGTCGCGTTGGGAGGCTATGGCCGGCGGGAGTTGGCGCCCCATTCGGATATCGACTTGATGTTTCTATTTCAGCCGGAAGCGGCCAAGGTGATTCCCGAACTGGTGAAGCAGGTGCTCCATCCCTTGTGGGACAGCGGGTTTCAAGTGGGTCATAGCGTGCGCACCATTCAAGACTGCGTGGACCTGGGCCTGGCCGATTTGACGGTTCGGACTTCGATGATGGAATCGCGGTTTCTGGCCGGCAGCCCCGAGCTCTTTCAGCAATTCCATGCGCGCTATGTCAGGAAAGTCGTGTCGAAGGGATGCGATGCCTATCTGGAGCAGAAGGTGGTGGAGCGGCAACTCGAGTACCAGAAGTTCGGCGAGACGGTCTATTTACTGGAGCCGAACGTCAAGAAAAGCAAAGGCGGGTTGCGCGATTTGCACCTCCTGCAGTGGGTAGGGTCGGCGCGGTACCATGCTCCCACGATCCGTGAATTGTCCGATCGCGGGATTTTGTCCCAGGCCGACTACCGGGCGATCAAAGAGGCCAGAGAATTCCTCTTGCGCGTCCGGTCCTTTCTCCATATTCGGGCCGGACTGGCGCAGGAGATTTTGACCTTCGATGAGCAGGTCTGGTTGGCCAAGCAACTTGGTTTCACCGACCGACCACATCTCCTCGCCGTCGAACAGTTCATGCAGCAATATTATCGCCATACCATGGGGCTCCATGCCGCATCGATGCGATTCGTCGAACGCTGTCGTCGTCGCTCATTGTGGCAGCGGCTTGTCCGATGGTTGCCGTCGCCACGGATCGATCAGTATTTCGTCATTGACGGCGAGGCGTTGACGGTGCCGGCTGAGTTGCGTTCCCAGGTGTTGGATCAGCCGGCCTCGCTCTTGACGCTCTTCGACCTGGCACGATCGCGCAAGCTGAGCATCGATCCGTCGCTGCTCGAAGACATTCACCGCCATGCGGAGATGTTGTCGGTCGAACGTTTCCGTACGCCGGAGACCGGCCGTACGTTTCTCTCGATCTTGGCGGGGCCGGGCACGGCGCGGACGCTGGAGGCCATGCATCGAGCGCACCTGTTGGAGAAGTTGGTGCCGGCCTTCTCGCGCGTGCGCGGACTGATGCAATTCAATCAGTACCACAAGTACACGGTCGATGAGCACAGCCTTCTGGCGGTGGCGAAGGCCGAAGCCTTGGCCGAGCATCCAGGCGTGCTGGGTGACGTGTATCGAGAGATCAAGCGGAAGGATCTGCTGCATTTGGCTTTGCTTCTCCACGATTTGGGCAAAGGCCACGAAGAAGACCATAGCGAAGTCGGCAAGCGGTTGGCCGAAGATACGGCGGCATTGTTGGGATTCGATGAGCGGGACAGCCGAACGCTGGTGCTGCTCGTCCATCGGCATTTGCTGATGGCCCATACGGCCTTTCGCCGGGATCCCTACGATGAAAAGGTCTTGCTACCGTTCGCCCGGGAAGTGGGCACGCCGGAAGTGTTGCGCAAATTGCTGGCCCTGACCGCGGCGGATATCGCCGCGGTCGGTCCGGACGTCCTGACAAAATGGAAAGAGTCCCTGTTGATCGAGTTGTATCTGCGCGCCATGCAGGAGGTGTCCGGAGAGCGTGAGACGGTCGATGAGCCTCAGCGGTTGGCGCGTCTCGCCGCCGACGTGGCGGCACAACCGGATATCGATCGGAATCTCCCGACGGACAAGGCGTGGATCCAGTCGGAGCTGGAACAGTTTCCATTGCGCTATGTCTATGGGACATCTCCCCAGCGCATCGCCGCGCATCTGGCCGCGATTCGTGGCCTTCAGGTGGGCGGGGTGGTCGTCGATACCGATTTTAATGCGCAGCTGGGCACCTGTGAATATGTCGTGGTCGCGCACAACGATCTCATTCCCGGTTTGTTTTCGAAAATCGCCGGGGTCATGGCGGCGGGCGGCTTGCAGATTCTGGATGCGCAGATCGTGACGCGAAAAGACGGGATCGTCGTCGATACCTTTCAAGTTGCCGATCCCGATTATCAAGGCGCTCCCCCTGCCGATCGACGTGAGTCGATCGGCCACAGAATCACGGAGGTGTTGACCGGGCGCCAGACCATCGAGGCGATGATGCGTCGTGGGGCCAGGCTCAGCATGGGCCGGTCGTTGCCGGCGCACCGACAGCCGACAGAGGTGCGGATCGATAATGAAACCTCCGACCGATTCACCATTCTGGACGTCTTTGCAGATGATCGGCAGGGGTTGCTGTACGTCATCACCAATGCGATTTTTCAGTTGGGCCTCTCGGTCCATGCGTCACGGATTTCCACCCGGCTCGATCAGGTCGCGGATGTGTTTTATGTGACGAGTATGGAAGGTAAGAAGGTGGAGGAGGCTCGTCGCCTGGAATCGATCCAGACGGCGATCCTCACGGAGATCGAGACGTTTCTCGGTGCCAATGCGGCGTAAGACACAAAAGGTGTGGAGTAGTCATTTTTTCGGCGGTTGAAAGGAGGAGGGGATGAACGTTCGTGAGGTCTTAGATTTTGCAAAGAAGAACAAGGTTCAGGTCGTGGACATGAAGTTCGTGGACCTGATCGGCACCTGGCAGCATTTTACCATTCCGGTCAGTGAGCTGACGGAAGGCCTGTTCAAAGACGGCTCGGGGCTGGATGGTTCATCGATTCGAGGCTGGAAAGCGATCAATAACAGCGATATGTTGCTCGTGCCGGATCCCGCAACCGCCTGTCTGGATCCCTTTTGCTCCGTGCCGACGCTGAGCCTCATCGGCAACGTCGTCGACCCGATCACGCGTGAGACCTATGATCGTGACCCTCGATTTATCGCTCAGAAGGCGGAGAAATATCTCCAGAGCACCAAGATCGGCGACACCTCCTACTGGGGGCCGGAAGCCGAATTTTTCATCTTCGACCATGCGCGCTACGACCAAACGAACCACAGCGGCTACTACTATATCGATTCCGACGAGGGCGTCTGGAACATGGGGCAAGAGGGTGTCAACTTGGGTGGCAAGATTCGCCACAAGGAGGGCTACTTCCCGGTTCCACCGACTGATACGCAACAGGACATTCGCACCGAAATGGTGCTTGAAATGGAAAAGGCGGGCATCGCCACCGAGAAACATCACCATGAGGTGGCCACAGCAGGCCAGGCTGAAATCGATATTCGCTTCGATAGCCTGGTGAGGACCGCGGATAAAATGATGATGTTCAAATACATCGTCAAGAACGTCGCACGGCGGCACGGCAAGACCGCCACGTTCATGCCGAAACCGATTTTCGGCGACAACGGTTCGGGCATGCATACCCACCAGAGCATCTGGAAAGAGGGAAAGCCCCTGTTCGCCGGGAAGGAATACGCCGGAGTGTCCCAGATGTGCTTGCACTACATCGGCGGCATTCTGAAGCATGCGCCGGCGCTGGCCGCCTTCACCAATCCTTCGACGAATTCCTACAAGCGATTGACGCCGGGCTTTGAAGCGCCGGTGTTGCTGGCCTATTCAAGCCGCAACCGGTCGGCCGGCATTCGCATTCCCATGTATTCACCGAGCCCGAAGGCCAAGCGTATCGAAGTGCGTTTCCCGGACCCGGCTGCGAATCCCTATCTGGCCTTTGCCGCCATGCTCATGGCCGGTTTGGACGGGATCGAGAACAAAATCAATCCGGGCGAGCCGGCCGAGAAGGATCTGTACGATCTCGAAGCCAAGGAGGCTGCCAAGATTCGAACCATGCCGGGGAGCTTGGACGAGGCGCTCAATCATCTCGAAAAGAACCACCAATTCCTGCTGAAGGGTGGGGTATTCAGCGAGGACCTGATCGAGTCCTGGATCGGTTATAAGCGTAGCAAGGAAGTGGACACGATGCGGTTGCGGCCGCATCCCTATGAGTTCTTCCTGTACTACGATGTCTAGGACCCTTCCGGTCTTTTGAAGTCGTGCTTGACGGATCTCCGGAGAGGATGGTATACATCTCCTCCATAAGCGAGGTTAGGGCAATGGCGCCCGAGCTGAGCTCGGTAAAATAAGACGATACGGACAAGGGCGTCCGTCATTCTTCCGATGAATGGCGGACGCCCTTTTGTTTGTCGAACAGGTATACGCGAGACGTTGACGTCTCGGGCCAACGAGGCCTCGTCGAAAAGGACAATGACGTCCTTCTTCCAACCACTGGGAGAAGGACGTTTTTTTTAGGCTGGCATCCGGAGATAAGCGGCGTACATCCGGTAGGTTTCAGCGAGTAGAGAGTGAATATGGAGGCCAAGATGAACGACAAGTCGATCCCACCGTCTGACGCCAAGGCGCCGGTCTCGGCTGACCAGTACCTTCAAGAAACAGTGGAGAAGTCGGTTGTGGCGGCCGTGCTGGATGCTGCAGAGCCGTCCCGTCGGCAACTTCTCGCCGGCCTTGGAGCGGCGACACTCACTGCCCTTATCACTGAACTCTTTCCGATGGCGCCCTTTCGAGCCTTTGCCGCCGAACCGGCGGGAGCGCCGGAAAAGAAGGACGTGAGCATCGGCTTCATTCCCATCACCTGCGGCACCCCGATCATCATGGCTGAGCCCTTAGGGTTTTACAAGAAACATGGACTGAACGCCTCGGTCAAACGGGCTGCAGGTTGGGCGATGATCCGTGACTGGTCCGTGAATAAGGAAGTGGATGCGGCCCATATGCTCACACCGATGCCGCTTGCCATCACACTAGGCGCCGGGTCCATGGCGACGCCGATGTACATGCCGGCGGTAGAAAATATCAACGGGCAGGCCATCACGCTGCATATCAAGCACAAGGGCGTGCAAAAGGCTTCGGACATGAAGGGTTTCCGTTTCTGCGTGCCGTTCGACTATTCCATGCACAATTACCTGCTTCGATATTTCCTCGCCGAAGGCGGCCTTCATCCTGATAAGGACGTCCAAATCAGAATTGTCCCGCCGCCGGAGATGGTTGCGAACCTGAAAGCCGGCAATGTGGACGGCTATTTGGGGCCTGACCCGTTCAACCAGCGGGCAGTCTATGAAAATGTCGGGTTCATTTTTAAGCTCTCCAAAGAGATCTGGGACCGCCATCCCTGCTGCGCATTCACGGTGACCAAGGCGTTCGCAACCCAATATCCCAATACCTTCCATGCCATGTGGCGTTCCATTGTCGATGCGACTCATTATGCTTCGGATCCGGCGCACCGGAAGGAAATCGCGGCAGCCGTGGCCCCCACCAACTATCTCAATCAGCCCGTCACCGTGCTGGAACAGGTCTTGACCGGTACCTATGCCGACGGGCTTGGAAAAATTCAGAAAGTGCCGGACCGCATCGATTTCGACCCGTATCCATGGCACTCGATGGCCATCTGGATTCTGACGCAAATGAAGCGGTGGGGCCATGTAAAGGGCGACGTGAATTACAAGGCCGTGGCCGAACAGGTCTATCTGGCGGCAGGCTGCGATCGTATTGCGAAGGAACTCGGTTATCCGACCCACCAGGCGGTGACGACGAAGCACGTCATCATGGGCAAGGAGTTCGATCCGAACCAGGCAGAGACCTATCTCAAGAGTTTTGAGATTCACAGCATGGCATGAGGGAGTCTATGGAATCGCCCAGTGAGACGTTGTCGGAAACCACGCGTGCGACCGGAGCCGGGGCTTTCCTGGCTCCTTCAATGCGACGGTTTCTCCCTCGGTTCTCGTTATTCGGATGGCTGCGCTTCGGGAAACGGGGACCTTCCGAAGCACGGGGGCTGAACGGGGAGGAGCCATGACGGAGCAGGTGAAAGGAAACCCGTGGTTTATAGCAGGGTTCTTGCTCGTGATTTTTCTTCTGGGCTGGCACCTCTTTACGTTGCGACCGACGTTCGAAGCCGGTGGGATGACTGAGGAACAGCTGCAGATGATGGAGTTCAACGGCGATATCGTGCGGGGGGCGGACGGTGCCTTTAAGTGGAATCCTGAAAAGGAAAAGGTCAGGGGCGTTCCGGGCCCGTTGGCGGTGTTGGAAAAGGCTCGCACGGAATTGGCCGAAGCGTTTCAAATAAAAGGAACGAACGACCACGGGATCGCGTACCTGGTGTTGTATACGGTGTCACGTTTTGCCGCCGGGTTCCTGGCGGCTTCGATCATTGCGATCATGCTCGGGGTGGTGCTGGGTCTGAACCGGGTCCTGTTTCGCGCCATCAACCCATTCATACAAATTCTCAAGCCCATTTCCCCGCTGGCATGGATGCCGTTGCTGCTGTACACCGTCAAGGATCCGAAGTGGACCGCCATCCTGGTCGTGTTCATGGCGGCGCTCTGGCCCACATTAGCGACGACTGCGTTCGGGGTGAGTTCGTTGCGCAAAGAATACCTGCACGTGGCTGCCATCGTGCAATTATCCTGGCTCAAGCGGCTGTTCAAGGTGATCCTGCCGGCTGCAGCCCCGACCATCGTGAACGGATTACGGATTTCGTTCGGCAGCGCGCTCGTCGCAGTGGTACCGGCTGAGATGCTTCTGGGGGAACTCGGGGTCGGCTATTTGAGCTGGATCGAATGGAACAATTTGGATATTGCCGGCGTGATCTTTGCGATTTTGGTCGTCGGCGTAGTCGGGGTCGTGCTGGATTCCGGCTTCAACAAGCTGGCAGGTTTGGTCACGTACCAGGAGTAATCGTATGTCGTTTCTTCACATCGACCATGTGAGCAAGTATTTCCCGAACCCGTCCGGGGATGGACAGGTCTGTATCTTCAAGGATGTCACGATCAAAATCGAGAAAGGGGAATTCGTCACGACGATCGGTCACTCGGGCTGTGGGAAAAGCACCCTGCTCAACATCATCGCCGGATTGGAAACTCCTTCGGAGGGAGGTGTCACCCTCAACGGTCGGGAGGCTTCAGGCCCGGGGTTGGACCGGATGGTGGTCTTCCAGAATTTCGCGCTGATGCCCTGGATGACGGTGTTCGAGAACATTGCGCTGGCCGTCCGGTCCGCCTATCCGGAGTGGAGCAGCGAGCAGGTGACGGCGCACGTCCACAAATACATCATGTTGGTAGGGTTGAAGGGCGCCGAGGACAAACGCCCTGTGGCCTTATCAGGCGGGATGAAGCAGCGCGTCGGCTTGGCCCGGGCATTTTCGATCGAGCCGAAAGTGTTGTTGCTGGATGAACCGTTCGCACAGATCGACGCGTTGACCAGGGGTGTCATCCAGGAAGAGTTGATTCAAATGTGGAACACGTCACGAAACACCGTCTTTATGGTCACCCATGACGTAGACGAGGCGATTCTGCTCTCCGATCGGATTCTTCTCATGACGAACGGACCGGATTCGCGGATTGCCGAAATGGTCCACGTGACGATCCCGCGGCCACGATCTCGGGAAACGATCATCGAACACCCGCATTATTACAAGATCAGGAACCATATCATCCACTTCCTGGTGCGGCATGCGAAACATGGGCCCGACCTCGACGGAACATCTCCGAGTCATCCGACTGATGGAGGTCCGGTCAGCGTGAGTTTCGAACTGGAAACCGTCATGCCCTGACGATCATCGGTGGACGGCGTTAACCTGGTTGGATGCGGGGGTCAATCATAGGAGGGGCGACATGCATGCTCCGGATCACGAGCGAATCGCGAGTGTGGCAGCAAACAAGTTCTCATTCCTCGATCAATCATTGGGAGGGTATCTCGTACTCTCAGCGCTCGCGGGGGTGTATCTGGGGTTCGGCATTGCGCTGATCTTCAGCCTCGGCGGCCCTCTCGCCGCCGCCGGGTCGCCTGCCGTCAAACTGGTCATGGGCGCATCGTTCGGCATCGCGCTCACCCTGGTCATCTTCGCGGGGTCAGAGTTGTTTACCGGCAACAATATGGTCGGGGCCATCGGCGGCCTCTCACGCAGTATCACATGGAGTCAGGTTGTACAGATCAATTTCTGGTCTTGGTTTGGAAACCTGGCCGGTTCGCTCGCCCTGGCATGGCTCGTCATTCAATCGGGCGTCTTTTCCAAGGGGCCGACCGCAGATCTGATCGGAAAAGTCGCGGCCGTGAAAATGTCGCTGCCGGCGTGGGAACTGTTTATTCGGGGCATTCTGTGTAACTGGCTGATCTGTCTGGCCGTATGGACCTCAGGCCGGACCACCAATGATGTCGCCAAAATCCTCCTGATTTTCTGGTGCCTCTTTGCATTTATCGGCACAGGATTCGAGCACAGCATCGCCAATCAGTCCCTGCTCGGCATGGCCTTGTTTCTGCCTCATGAAGCCACCATTAACTGGACCGGCTTTTGGTACAACCAGTTGTTTGTGGCGCTCGGAAACATGGTGGGCGGAGGTGTGTTCGTCGGAGGGCTCTACTGGATCGCGAGCCCCTTCCGAGTGACGCTGAAAAAGGCGGAGGTTGCCGCAGTGCCGCATTCGATCGTCAGGCCGGCGGCTGGGTCGTGATTCTCGGCGACGAGGTCCGGTGACGAGGGGAAGTGAATAGCTTATCAACAGGGAGGCAGGAATGGAAAAGGAAGCAGCACGCAAGAAAATCAAGTCAGCCCGGCTGGAGAAGAAAATCACGATCGCCGAAGTTGCAAAAGCGGTAGGCAAGAATCCGACCTTCGTGGCTGCCGCGCTCAACGGTAACCACCGGCTGACGCCGGAGGAAGCGGCAAAGGTGGGGAAGCTGCTCGATCTGGAGAAGGAGATGGTTCAGTCATTGAGCCGGTTTCCGGTCCGGACGGATAGCCCCAACGCGACCGATCCCTTTAAGTATCGTCTGCTCGAAATTGTGGGTGTCTATGGCGATGCCCTGCGTGAGATGGCCAACGAAATGTTCGGCGACGGCATTATGAGCGCAATCGACTTTACCCTGGATATGGAAAAGGTGACCGGAAGTCAGGGAGAAGCCCGCTGCAAGATCACATTGAACGGCAAGTGGCTGGAGTACAAAACGTTCTAGAACAGGGTGGTGTGTGACGCCTGGACGGCGACCAGACGAAGGGAGGACATCATGAACACGAATGCAGAAGCCGCTGTGTTGACACTGCTGGAGCGACAAGCTCCCCAAACATTCGAGGAATTAATGGCCCTCTCCGGTCTGAGCGCGTCACAGGTGTTGCTGGTCGTGGATCGATTAAGTCGGGCGGGGACGGTGGTGCTGAGGAAATCCGGACCGGACTATTCCGTCGCATTGGGAGGCATGTGATGAACAAGATCGAGGCGATCAAGTCGGAACGGGACGGGTTAACGGTGCGCGACATGATCGCACAGTATGCGCAAACGGGGTGGGAGACCATTCCCGAGGACGATATTCAACGATTGAAATGGTGCGGACTGTTCTTGAGAAATCCAACGCCGGGCTATTTCATGTTGCGCGTGCGCCTCCCAGGCGGACGAACGACGTCGGCGGAGCTCGAGACGCTGGCGGAGATCGCGCTGCAATACGGCAACGGTGTCGTCGATGTGACCACGAGACAACAAGTCCAACTTCGGCATCTGACGATTGAGCACGTTCCAGCGGTGTTTGCCAAGCTGGCGGACGCAGGACTCACGTCGCTGCAAACCGGTATGGACAGCGTCCGCAACGTCATGACCTGTCCGGTGGCGGGCTTGAATCCGAATGAATTGCTGGACGGAACGGACATCGTTCGGGCCATCAATCAAGAGGTGTTGGGCAATCCCGCCTACACGAATCTGCCCCGCAAGTGCAATATTGCCGTGACCGGCTGTCCGGACAATTGCCTCCATACGGAGACCCAAGACATCGCGCTGGTGCCGGCCTATCACGATTTGGGGTATGACAAGTGTTATGGATACAACGTGCTCGTCGGGGGGAAATTGGGGTCGGGTGGCTATCGGATTGCAAGTTCGCTGGATGTGTTTGTGAATCCGGCAGAGGCCTTCGAGGTCTGTCGGACCATTCTCCATATCTACCGCGACCATGGGCCGCGTGAGAATCGCACGCAAGCGCGTCTCGCGTTTCTCGTGGAGTCGTGGGGCGAGGCGCGGTTGCGGCAAGAGGTCGAGGTCCGTATGGGGCGGATCTTGCCGGGGGCAGGCACTGACGCCAGGGGGGCGAGTGAGCGCGACCACATCGGCATCTTTCGTCAAAAGCAACGCGGCATGAACTATATCGGGCTCAAGGTGTTAGTCGGTCGCGTCAAGGCGGCCGATCTTCGAAACATCGCCGCACTGGCGGCTCGGTACGGCACGGGCGAAGTGCGACTCTCGCCGGCGCAAGCCTTCGTGATCCCGCATGTCACTGATCGACTCGTGGGCGAACTGGCGGAAGAGCCGCTCGTCAAGCAGTTCGCCTATAACCCATCGGCCCTGTACAAGGGACTCGTCAGCTGTGTGGGGAGCGACTATTGCAATTTGGCTGTCATCGAGACCAAAGGCCGGGCCGTCGAAACGGCGCAGGCCTTGGAGCGCAAGTTAGGCGATGGCCTCAAGCCCATCACGCTGCATTGGTCCGGTTGTCCTGCCGGGTGCGGAAACCATTTGGTCGCGGATATCGGGCTCTTGGGAAAGAAGGCGAAGGTGGACGGCAAAGTGGTCGACGCCGTCGATGTGTTTGTCGGCGGTCGTTCCGGGCCCGACCCAAAACTGGCCACGAAGATCATGGAAGATGTGCCCTGCGACAGACTTCCGGCGGTGTTGGAGACCCTCATGCCCTACCATACGCGAGAGAAAATGCATCGCGTGCGTGGAAAGGCGGTGCCCAAGGGCGGGGGGCCGGTGAAACAGGGGGGATCTGGCAACGAGGCAGCCGAGCCGAGTTCGAAACTGACGCCGCAGCCGTTTTCGGCGTAGGAATGTAGCGCAGATTCAAGTCGCTAGCATATGCATGAATTCCCCCTAACTTGATTTCTACAACATGCCGTGACTCCAGTAGCTTCTATGCACGAACCACACTGAAGTCGCGCGAGAGTATGTTCATCCGTTATCTATGACAGCTGGCCATTCTCCCAGTTCGCCGAGTCATCCCTTGATGGCTGCCAAGTTCCAATCTTTTTCGCATCGGGCCAGTACGGTCACCATTCTGGTCGGGTGCCTTGTCATCCTCGGTTGGCTCCTGGACATCCAAATTCTGAAAACCGGGTTTCCGGGGCTTGCTTCGATGAAACTCAATACCGCGCTGTGTTTCATCTTGGCTGGCGTCGCGCTACGACTGGTCCCCCAACAAATCGACCCTCGACCTATCGCCTGGAACAGTCTGCTCAGTAAACTTTGTGCGGGGGCTACGGTTTTTATTGGGGCGCTCTCGTTGATCCAGTACAGCGCGGGACAAGATTTTGGAATTGACCAACTGCTGGTCAGAGAAGCGATTACTTCGGACACGCTGTATCCGGGTCGAATGGCTCCTGTAACGGCATTCAATTTTATTATTTTTGGTGGCGTCTTACTATTGCTCAATGGACACGTCCGTTGGGGCCACAGATCCGCACAACTTCTCACATTGATACCCATTTTATTATCTGGATTGGGATTAATTGGGTACATCTATAACGTTACTTCTCTGTACAAAGTTAGTGGGTATACTTCCATGGCAGCGCATACGGCAACAACCTTCATCATCCTGGGATGCGCCGTACTTAGTACGTACCCGAATCGCGGTGTGATGCCGTTATTAACAGGCGATCATGTCGGGGGGTATTTGACGCGCCGTCTGTTGCCCGTCGCAATCGCCTTGCCCATCGCACTGGGTTGGCTCACTCTGAAAGGTCAGCAGAGCGGACTCTATGACTCGCAGTTCGGACTGTCATTATTCGTGAGCCTGTATCTAGTGGTTTCCGTCGTGATCATCTGGACAATAGCCAAATCCTTGGAGCAGAGCGACGCCGAACGCCGGCAGGCCACAGCAGAAATGCGAGAAAGCGAATCCCGGTTCCGCAGCCTGGCCGACTCGGCTCCGGTTCTTATTTGGATGTCTGACACGGATAAGCTCTGCACATATTTCAACCAGCCGTGGCTCACGTTCGTAGGTCGATCCATGGAGCAGGAACTCGGACATGGTTGGACCGAAAACGTTCATCCCGAGGACTTCGCTCATTGCCTAAAGAGATATGAACAAGCCTTCGACGCGCGGAACGCCTTTACTATGGAGTACCGCCTCCAGCGCCGGGACGGTGAATGGCGTTGGCTCCTGGACCACGGCGTGCCGCGATATGAAACGGACGACACGTTTGTCGGCTATATTGGCTCGTGCATCGATATCACCGGAATCAAGGTAGCCGAGTCGGCGGTACGCGAGAGCGAAGAGCGCCTTAGCGGCATTATCGGCTCGGCAATGGATGCCATCATCACGATCAACGACCAGTATCGCGTCACGGATTTCAACGGTGCCGCGGAACAGATGTTCGGGTGCGAAGAAGCGGAGGCAATCGGCCAGTCGATCGACCGGTTCATCCCTGCGCGTTTCCGGGCCAGCCACGCGAGCCATATCGACGCGTTCGGCAAAACAGCCGTCTCCCAGCGTCAGATGGGTAAACTGGGCACCATTTACGGATTGCGCGCCAATGGCGAGGAATTTCCGATCGAAGCGGCGATCTCACAACTCAGCATACAAGGCAGAAAGTTCTACACCGTCATCCTGCGTGACGTCACCCAACGGCGGCAAGCCGAGGAAGTCCTCCGTGCCAGCGAACGCCGCTTCCGCGACCTCATTGAGTCTATTCCTCAACTGGTATGGACCTGCCGGCCTGACGGTCCCTGCGACTATCTGAGCCCGCAGTGGATTGCCTACACGGGCATCCCCGAGGACCGGCAACTCGGCAGCGGATGGTTGGAGCAGGTCCACCCCGACGATCGCGATCATCTTATGACAAGGTGGAGGGCGACTATCGAGGAAAGCCGCATGTTTGAAGTTGAATTTCGTCTTCGCCGTGCCGACGGCATGTACCGCTGGTTTCAAACCCGTGCCATCCCCCTTCGGGATGATCGCGGCACCGTGACTAAGTGGTATGGCACGAACACCGATGTCCATGACAGGAAGGAATCGGAAGAAGTACAAGCCCGCCTGGGGGCGATCGTCGAATCATCGGATGATGCCATTGTCAGCGAATCCCCGGAGGGGCTCGTGCAGACTTGGAATGAGGGCGCGAGGCGGATGTTCGGTTACCGGGCGGAGGATATTATAGGGAAGCCTATGCTCACGCTTATCCCCCCGGAACGCTATCTGGAAGAAACCGAGATCATGAAAAACGTGCAGTCAGGCAAGTCGGCCCAGCACTTTGAAACCGTACGGCAACGGAAGGATGGGTCATGCGTTGATGTCTCCTTGGCCGTTTCTTCGGTCAGGAATCCCACCGGTTCCATCATAGCCGTATCCAAGATTGCCCGCGATATCTCTGCCCGTAAGTTAGCGGAGGAACGACTACGGCTCGTAGTCGAGGGTGCGCCTAATGGGATTATCGTGATCAATGGCTCCCATTGTATTGAGCTCGTCAACTCGGCAGTGGAGCACCAATTCGGCTACACTCGCGACGAACTGCTTGGCCAACCCTTCGAGCTACTCGTGCCACCGCGTCTGCGTGATCAACAGAAAGCCAATCTGACGAGGTTATTGAGGGAGTCCACTTTCGGGACCGACGGGGCAAACCGCGACTTTTTCGCACTGCACAAGAATGGCACGGAATTCCCTATCGAGATTGGCCTCACACCCCTCCAGACTCCGGATGGAAAGCATCTGCTTGCTTCCATCGTGGATATAACCGAGAGGAAGCAGGCCGAAGCGGTCATACATGAACTCTCGCAAACGCTCATGCGGACGCAGGAAATAGAAAGACGCACGATCGCTCGAGAATTGCACGATCAAGTAGGACAACTTCTTACGACAGTTAAACTCCATCTTTCCATCGTGCAAACCCGTCTTAATGATCCTACGTTGTCAGACAACATCGGAGAGAGCATAAACCTTGTAGATCGGGCATTGGAAGAAACTCGCCAGTTATCCTTGCAACTTCGCCCTGAGGCCCTTGATGAGCTTGGTTTAATCCCTGCGATCCGCTGGTACTTGGATCGCCAATCGCAACTTGCAGGGTTGATTTGCCACTTGTCCGTGGAAGGGCTCAATGACCGCCTGCAGTCCCAGGACGTCGAATCCGCCTGCTTTCGCCTCGTTCAAGAAGCGATCACAAATGTGATCAGGCACGCAAACGCGTGCCGCGTACACATTATTATCCGCGGTTCCGATGCAAATCTTGAGATCGCAATTTCGGACGACGGTCAAGGGTTCGATCCAGAAATTACCAATAAACAACGACCGGTTAGCAAACGCCTCGGACTACTTGGGATGCGCGAGCGAATCGATCAACTTAATGGGCATCTGGCGATCCACTCTGCGCCTGGTGCAGGCACGACCGTCGTATTCAAGCTTCCCCTTACCGAATAGAGGGTCGCAAAATGCAGATCCGTGTTCTCTTGGCTGATGACCATCCCGTTGTTCGTACCGGCATTGGGGCAGTGTTGAAGGAACTTCCCAACGTCACCATCATTGCCGAGGCTGGAGATGGGCAAGAGGCAATTGAGTTGATAAAACAACATCAACCTGATGTGGCGATTGTCGATGTGGCGATGCCAAAACTGAACGGGATAGAGGTGGCCGTCCGGGCTTGTAAGCAGTGGCCTCAGGTTCGCATTCTCATGATATCGGGCAACCGCAACGAGGAATTTGTGATTCAGGCGCTTCGTGCGGGAGTCTGTGGATATGTGCTGAAAGATGGGACAGCGTCTGAGTTACGGCTCGCACTAGAGACAATCATGGGCGGGGCGAAATATCTCAGTCCCATAGTCTCCAAACAGGTCCTCGACGATTACGTCCGTCGAGTCGGTGAGCATACGACCCTGCTCGATGCTCTCACACCACGCCAGCGTCAGGTGTTGCAACTCCTTGCGGAAGGCTCTTCAACGAAGGAGATCGCGAGCAGCATAAGTACGAGTGTGAAGACTGTCGAAGCGCATCGCGCCCAGTTAATGGCCCGTCTCGGCGTGAATGATCTCGCGAGTCTTGTGCGGTATGCCATTCGCGCCGGGCTGGTTTCTTGAAGACCAATGATCGGCTTGAGGAGTGGCGGTCATTGATCCATCCTCCGGTTTAGCCCAGACCTAGGTTAGAACCGTCCACCATCCAGGCTTCCTCACATTGGGAGGACTCCATGCTCCTCCCTGAACCAATGAAAGGCTCGTTCCAACGCCCGATTTGGACACCGCGCCGTATAATGCGTAACTTCATATAATAGGCCTTCCGCATCGGATCTAGATAGAAGTCTATTTGAGGTCTAGAATTGGGTCTGTTTGGGTCGGTTGTTTTTCGTAATTGCCCGTACTCCTGGCACACGATAGAACCGACGTTAAACGAGGAAGCTCAAGGTCTTCTGAAGCAAACATACTTATGAATCAATAGCTTGCACATAGGTTTCCCGCTGACTGTTTGAGTCCAACTTCCTCCCATCCTTTCTTGTAAGGTTTTTACCTCTCACGCTAAGGGATATCCTAATTCTGTAACTCCACTTACTGGCCGAAAGGTCTGTAGGAGAGGATCATTGTGCTTTCGTCAATCACAGTACTGGTCGTAGATGATGACCCGCTGTCCCTGCACTATACCCGGGCGGCCCTGCGTAGTTTGGGCTTCGGCGAAGCTTATTCAGTGCAGAACGGCACGGAAGCATTAGAAGTGGTGGCGCAACAAGCGATCGGATTAGTTGTAGCTGATTGGCAAATGCCAGGGATGACGGGGCTCGAGCTCATCATGAGATTGCGTTCTAGGAGTGATTCCAGAGGTCTGCCCGTGATCCTTATTACGGCGGCGGACCGCAGCAGCAGGGTGAACGAAACAGGTCGAATGAAACCAAACGCATACATTATTAAGCCTTTTACGATCGCTAAGTTTGGGGAGACGATTACTCGAGTACTGAAGGAATGCGGCCATACAGTTTGATCAAACTGATATTCCCTGAGGCCTACGGCGAGAAGAAATGAGATGCTTTTCTGCGGATCGCGGCGTTACGCGTGGATGGAACGAGTAGAGGCCATATGCCAGACAATGTTCATGGATGTCAGAGGGTAGAAGCCGAGAGACCAATACAGGCCCGATTGTTGCTCGCGGAAGACAATCCCGTTAACCAGAAGGTGACGGTCCGCTTAGCGGAAAAGTTGGGCTATAAGGTGGATGTGGTGCAAAACGGGGCCCAAGCAATCGATGCCCTTCTGCGGCACCCTTATCAAACTATCCTGATGGACTGCGAAATGCCTGAGCTGGATGGATTTGAAGCAACCCGAGGAATTCGCGGGTTAGAAAGAAGCGGGAAGCTGGCAGCTCACACTCGCATTATTGCGATCACCGCCAACGCTTTGCCAGAGCACCTTGAGCAATGCTTACTTGCTGGGATGGATGACTATCTGACATTTCCCATAAGAATTGAACAGTTAAAGCTTGCTCTAGGGAAGTTTCAGCCATAGGAGAGCTCACGAAGTTAGCCATCAGATCTATGAACGAAAAACATTTAGGTATTTGACTTGCCAAGCCTGCCGATCCAAGAGGAGTGAGCCATGGCGCACGGTCCGTCCCCTGCATTCGTCCCAGTCGATGTTAAGGACATGAGAGTCGGTATGTATGTAAAGCTCGATTGCCATTGGCTTAAACATCCATTCCCCCGCAATAATTTCAAGCTGCAATCCGTCGCCGAACTAGAGGTGATTCGCAGACTTGGTCCGATATCTATTTATGTGGACCGTAGTCGGTCGGACCCGGAGTCTCTCACGAAGCTTCCGGTTTCCCAAGCTGCTAGTAAGATCGACCAGGAAGCAAATCAGGCGGCGGCGGCTCACGTTCCAGTGACTGCCGAGGAACAGTCGATTATCAACAAAAAAGAGGAGCGAATTCAGGCGTATCTTCGCTGCCAGGAAGGGCTAAAGAAAGCCACCGCTGACCATGCGTCCACCCTACGTCAAACGAAGGACATCATCGACCAGATCAGCGCCGCCCGTGAGGGGTGCGCCTCAAAAGCCTTAGAAATGATCGGCAATGTCACCGACGCACTTCAAGGCAGCGGTACTGCGATGGCCATGCTCAACATCAACAATTCTGAAGATTTCGGAGTCGGCAATTTTGCCGCCTTACATTCGTTGAATGTGTTCATGGTGTCGATGATGATTGGCCAGAAGTTTGAACTAAGCCGTGCGGATATGTTCAGCTTGGGAATTGGGGCATTGCTCCACGACCTCGGCGAACGCAAGGTTCCTTCCCAGTTGCTTGCAAAGCGCCGCAAGGGGATCGCCGTCACTCGAGCTGAAAAGGCATTCTTTGAACTCCATCCAGAGTACGGCAAAGTCATGATCGAAGCGATTGGTGCATTCCCACCGGACAGCGCGCAGGTGGTCTATCAGCACCACGAGCGTATTGATGGCTCAGGTTACCCCTGTGGGCTGAAAGACACCGGCATTTCATTCTTAGCGAAAATCGTTATGGTGGCTGATGAGTATGATCGGCTGACGAATAAGATGGATCCAAGTAAAAGCCTCTGCCCGAATGAAGCGTTTTCCCTTATTTATGTGAGCCGGGGGAAGACATTCTCGGAAAATGTTATTGTCGCGCTCATCCAGGCACTAAGCGTCTTCCCACCTGGCACCTTCGTGCTGCTATCAGACGAGTCATTTGGGATGGTCATCAGTACAAACTTTGCGTCCATGACACGCCCAATAGTCATGATCTATGAGCCGGATATGTCCATGGATCATGTGGTGGTTGTGGACCTTGCGGAAGACAAAGCTCTCTCTATTAAAAGAAGTTTACGTGTGACGGAACTGCCCCAGGCGGTTTTAGACTATTGGAATCCCCGCCGCGTGGCAGGTTATTT
>JAHFEW010000124.1 GCA_023248215.1 Nitrospira sp. | reverse complement strand
CGAGTTCGTTGCCTCCCCCGACGCTCCGATTGCTACCGGCTGGAGCGACAGTTGCCGGGCGGGACTCTCACCCGCTGGGGACGTGCGCCTTTTCACGGCGCACGGAAGAATCCGGGCTAGCTTCATTATCCCCGGCCTGAGTTCTTCTCCCCGCTTCTACTCTTCTTCAGGGCGCTCGTTACTGTCCGATACGGCACAAACCCGCAGTGTTCGAGGACCCTTCGCCTTGAACAGTGCGTTGACAATCTTGCGTCGGAGGAGTAACCGAAATATCCGCACCGTTCAGTGTGATCAATTTACACCTGGAGGTTCATATGAAACGGCTCGTTGGAGTCAAGGCCACCGTGGTGACAAGCGTCCTGGCGATCGGCGCGATCGCCCCTCTCCTGTTGGCGGCTGATGCACCCCAAGAGATGGCGGTCAGATACCTTCTTGAGGCAGCCAGGGCATTCCGCACGGTGTATTCCAAAACGATCGTCGAGAGGGCGGAGAAGGTGGGTGTGCAACCGAACGAGAATTGGATCACGGAGGACCACGCCATCATGTTGCCGGCGCAGTTTGTGAAGGCGGCGGGGGCGGAGATCAGGAGCTTTGATTTGGGCTTGATCGGGCTGACACCGATCTACGAGTCAAATCTCCCCAAGACCCAGGCCGAAGCCGATGCATTGAAGAAGATGATGGCCGACCCTGACGTGAAGGTGCTCACCTTTATGGATGGGAACCAATTTAAGGGTCTCGCTGCCGACTATGCGATCGTGCAGGCCTGCGCGGACTGCCACAATAACCATCCCAAAAGCCCGAAGAAGGATTTTCGGCGCGGTGATTTGATGGGCGCGATTGCGGTCCGGCTGGACATGAAATGACGGATCTATTGGGATCTCCGAGCTGATAATCACCGGAGCGACATCGCGTCCTGGACCTGTTTGTCAGCTGCCGGACTCCGCTTTAGCCGCCAGGGTACTCTTAAAGCTCCCGTCGCCCAATTGCCCATCCTCGTTCTCTCCCCAGCAGAGCACAGTGCCCATCGCCAATGCGCAGGAATGCTCTCCGCCTGCTGCAATCGCCGTGACCCCACTAGGGGCCACCACAGCATCAACAGGGGTCTTCCGATCGATTCCTGTTCCATCTCCCAGCTGCCCTGCGTGGTTGCTTCCCCAGCATCTCACTCCGCCGTCGGTCATCAGGGCGCAGACATGCCGCCACCCACTTGCGATCGCTTTCACTCCGTTTGTCAGCCCCACGACATCCACCGGGGAGTTTCTGTCAGTCCTAGCGCCGTCGCCTACCTCTCCATGATGATTACCCCCCCAACACTTGACACCACCGGCGCTAGTGAGAGCGCAGGTGTGCCGCCATCGAGCCGTGATTGCACTCACCCCGCTCGTCAAGCCTGCCACATCGATAGGCGTCAGACTATCGTCCTCTGTTCCGTTCCCAAGCTGCCCATCATGATTGTTCCCCCAGCACTTCACCCCGCCGGATGCGGTAAGGGCGCAGGTGTGCCGCCACCCTGACGTGATGGCCGCCACGCCGCCCGTCAGCCCTGTCACATCCACAGGGGTGACCTTATCCTTCCTCGTCCCATCCCCGAGTTCCCCATCGTGATTGTTGCCCCAACACTTCACCCCGCCGGTAGTCGTCAAGGCGCAGGTGTGGCGTTCCCCGGCCGCAACAGCAGTCACCCGAGTCAACAAGCCAACCACATCCTGTGGAATCTTTCGATCAATCTCCGATCCATCGCCGACCTGGCCATCGTGATTGTTCCCCCAACATTGAATGCCTCCCATAGAGGTGATCGCGCAGGTGTGGCGCCACCCGGCGGTGATGGCCTTCGCCCCGCTTGCCAACCCCACGACATCCACCGGTGTGCTTCGATCAGATCCTTTTCCATCACCCAACTGCCCATCGTGATTAAACCCCCAGCATTTGACGCCACCGGCTGAGGTCAAGACACAGATATGGCGCTCACCAGCCTTGATGTCCACCACGTCGGTAAGGAGTCTCGTGGAAACGCTGCTCTCAGCGCAGGCAGATAGGACAAGAACGGGCAGCAGGAACAAGCCGACTTTCAGCCAACGCCTAGAATGAATGCACAAGGCTCGTATGACATTGAGACCAGCCATGACCGTCCTCCATTCTCGCCGGTTTCGTTTTCCCCACAGGCTGAAACTCCGTCTGAAGCCATATCTTAGGCCCCTTTCTTCGGCCTATGCTAGATGTTATGCTCACCTGTCAAACGTCTCGATACAAGCCGCTGACCAGACAGGCAGGGAACTATGCCATGAATCGGCGTATCCCTCTGTTGGCCTTCCTCTTAGTCGCCTCATCAGGTCCCGCTGCCGGAGCCGATGTGCTCGATGGGGTATCTTCTGTTCATTGGGTTCCCACAGAAGAGGAAATTAGGAAGTACCGCCAGAGCTGGAATCCGCTTTCCCATGGCCCTATGCTGATTTCCTCGCCAGATATTCAGCCGGAGGGCCAGTGGTATATCCGACCGCTCGTCTTTTCCCAAATCGGCGAGAGCAGCTTTGGCAACGAGTTCCGCCTCGCGACGGACGCAAACCCTGGCCCTCTTCACCTGTACAGCATTCAGTCGCCATTCATCCAGAGTGCCTATGGCATCACCAATCACCTTGAAGTGGTCGGGCAAACGTCAATTGGTGGGTTCTGGGCCAGACAAAACGGCGAAGTGGACAACGACTTTGGCCTGGGCGATTCCTCCATTATCTTAAAATACCGGCCCATTGTTCAGGACCCGGACTCCTGGGTCCCGAGCATCAATTGGTTCAACCAGGTCTCGCTCCCCACGGGGAAGTGGGCCGGAACGGACAAGGCCCCCGGTGGATTTTCTCCCATCGGACGGTTTCCTTCGACTCGCTCCGGCGAAGTCAGCGTGACGAGCGGGATTGCCTTTCGGAAGAACCGGGAACCCTTTCGCTGGAGCGGCGGCGTCTACTACACCTATTCAGCACCGGGTCTCCGAAACGCTCAGGGCCAGACGAGCTATTTCGGCGACTTGATCAATGCCCGCCTGATTTTTGAACACATTCTGAGCGACAAGCATGGGTTTGGCTACAACATCGAGTTTGTCACCCTGCACGGGGTCACGCACCGTCTCGACGGGCACAATATCAACTCCGGGCAGAAAAGCGGCTTTTCGGTCATCGGCGTGGAACCCTCCATCCAGTGGCGGATCGGCGACACGAACTTCTTGGTCGGGGGCGGCGTCCTGTTCACGCTCGCCGGCCAGAATGCCACCAATTCCATTTATCCAAATTTTTCTGTCTTCTATTATTGGAGCAAGACTGGAAAGGTCATGATGCGATAACGCCGAACATCGCTGGCTTAATCTCCGCAGCCCACAGTGGTTACAAGAAATCACCTTATCCTTTAAGTGAAGAAAGGAGTGAGCCGGTGGACAAGAGCGTGGCGGTCAAGATGGTGCTGTTGATCTTTCGCGATTCCCTCGAGGAAGACATCATGAGTCTGCTGAAACAGTTCGGGGTCAAAGCCTTCACGGAGGTGCATAATGTGGAAGGGCTCGGCGAAACGGGAGCCGCCTTTCACTCTTTTACGTGGCCAGGGAAAAACTCCATGATTTTGGCTGCCATGCCGGAGGGACATGCCGATCGACTGATTAAGGGGGTGAGGGAGTTTCGTGACCGCCAAGTCCAGCAACAACACGGTCTCAGACTCCCCCTACGAGCGTTTGTTCTATCCGGCCTGGAATCGGTATAGCAGTGCAGAAAGAAGTCTTCCTTCTGGTTCAGTAAGGAGAGCGGGCAGCGAGCAGCAAATAGCGCGTCGGGCAGCACCCCTGGCTACCCCTATTCGCTGTGAGCTGTTTATGGAGGACAATCAGGCGGAGCGGGTAACAGGAATAGTGAAGATGTTCGGCATCAGATGCAATGGCAAGGTGGGGCCAAGATTCCCATGCGAGTGTTCTTGTGGCCCTGCCAACAGGTCATATCAGGTGGATGAGCCTTCAACTCGTCGTCTGACGCAGGTCTTCATTTCAGAGTGCGCCGGGGAGGGCTCCCATGAAAATGCTGCTGATCGTGTTTCGCGAAAATCTCGAAGAGGAGATTCACGCCCTGCTGCAGATCCATCATGTCCAGGCCTTTACCGAGCTGCACAAGGTCGGTGGGACCGGCGAAACGGGAGCTGCCTTCCACTCCTTTTCCTGGCCTGGGCTCAACGGCATGATCTTCACTGCCCTGCCGGACGATGAAGCGGATCGCGTGGTGGAGGGATTCAAAACGTTTCGTGACCAACAGCACCATGAACTACATGTGGCCAGGATCCCTCTCCGGGTGTTTGTCTTGCCCTGTGCACTGGTAGTGTGAGCGAATAGGAGCGTATGGCTTACGGCTAATAGCGGAAAGAGATGCTGTAGCTCTTCGTGCTGGGCGCATGAGCCCTACGCCATTTGCCATCTGGTCGTTGCGGATCATCCATGATTCATGCGGCACTTCACAATCCTTATGCCGTGGTGGCGATCAGCCTGATCGTCGTGATCCTGGGGGTTGTGTCCTTCCAGAACATGGTCGTGGACATCTTCCCGGAGATCAACCTGCCCGTCGTCGCTGTTGCGACCTTTTACAAAGGGATGGGGCCGAGTGAGATCGAAGGGGCCATCACCTTGCGGCTGGAGCAACTCTATCTCCAAGCCTCCTATGTAGAGCATATCGAGTCCCGTTCCCTCTCCGGTGTCAGCCTGATCAAGATCTATTTTCACCCTTCGTATGATGTGAACGCTGGGTTAGCCGAGATTACCAGCCTGACGTATTCAGCCCTGCGCTATTTGCCTCAAGGCGTCTTTCCACCCATCATCATCAAATTCGGCGCAGCCAGCCTGCCCATCGGCACACTGACGGTGAGCAGCGAGACGTTAGGCGAAAAAGAAATGCGGGATCTCGCCCAACGAAGCCTGCTGCCTCAAGTGGCCTTGAGCGAGAAGGAAGTCCGCGACCTCGCCTACTACGGGGTACGGCCGCAACTGGCCAATGTACCCGGCGTCTTCGTCGCCCCCAGCTTCGGCGGCACGGTGCGCCAGATCACGGTGTTTCTGGACCGGGAGCGGATGCTGGCCCGCGGACTCTCCACGAGTGAGGTCGTGAGCGCCGTCAACGCCCAGAGCCTGCTGTTGCCGGCAGGCAATGTGAAGATCGGCGACTTCGACTACAACGTCTACACCAACAGCCTGATCCAGATCGTCGAACAGATGAATGAGATCCCGATCAAGATGGTCCAGGGCGTGCCGCTGCTCTTGAAAGACGTGGGCCGGGCGGCGGACTCCACCATGATCCAGGGCAACGTGGTGCGGATCAACAGCCGCCGAGCGGTGTATCTCCCGATCATGAAGCAGGCGGGAGCGAATACCATCCAAGTGATCGATGGGATCAAAGACACCTTGCCCGAGCTCCTGGGGCTGCCCAAGGAGCTCACCGTCAAGTTGATCTTCGATCAATCGCTCTATATCCGGCAGGCGATCCAGACGCTGGAGCATGAGGGCCTCCTGGGTGGCGGCCTGGCCTGCCTCATGGTCTTCCTCTTCCTCGGCAGCCTGCGTTATACGTTCATCATTGCCCTTGCCATCCCCATTTCGATTTTAGCCGCCTTTGTGCTCCTGTACTTCACCGGCCATACGGTCAACGTGATGACCCTCGGGGGCTTGGCGCTCGTGATCGGTACCTTGCTCGATAACAACATCGTCGTGCTGGAGAACGTCCATCGTCATCTGGGAATGGGCAAGACCCCGGCACAAGCAGCCGGCGAAGGGGTCAATGAGGTGGCCTTACCCATGTTGGTGTCGACCATCAGCATCCTGATCGTCTACCTCCCCATCGTGTTCTTCACGGGCATCATCAAGTTCCTCTTCGTGCCGCTCGCCCTGGCGGTCGCTTACGCCATGGTGGTGTCGTATCTGTCTTCGATGACGGTCGCGCCAGTTGCGATGGCAGCTCTGATCAAGCACGACAGTCATTCCTCGGGAGAGGGTGGCAGCGATTCTTCCCGGCTGTTCGATCGGCTCTTTGGCGCTGTGGTCGACGGCTATGTCCATACGCTGCGTTGGTGTCTCCGGTACAAGGCGGTGGTAGTGGTGACGGTGGCCCTCATCTTCGGGGGATCACTCCTGATGACGTCCCGGCTGGCCACTGAATTTTTCCCCAAGGTCGATGCCGGCCAGTTCATCCTCAACGTTGCGACCCCGGAAGGCACTCGCGTGGAGAACACCGAGGCCATCGTGGGCCAGGTCGAGGACGTGATCCGTCAGGAGATCCCTGCCGATCAACTCGACCAGATCGTGGCCAACATCGGCCTCCCCCATGGCTGGATGGTGCTCTTCACCCCGGTCAACGGCCCCCATCAAGCCTTCCTGCTCGTCAGTCTCACCCGTGACCATACCGTACGGACCGAGACCCTCATCACTCGGCTGCGCGTTCGTTTAGCCGAGACGTTTCCTGGTCTGAAATTCTCCTTTCAGAGCGGCGGCATCGTCAGCGACGTGATCAATTTCGGCCTGCCCGCGCCGATCGACATCAAGGTGAGCGGCCCCAACTTGGCTGAGGTGGCTGAGGCAGCCGCCCGTATTCGGGAGGCGGTGGCACAGGTGCCAGGCACGGCCGATGTGCAGGTGCGGCAGGGAATGAACTATCCGGAGTTGCACCTGGACGTGAACCGGGCTAAGGCTACTTACCTCGGACTGAGCGAGCAGCGAGTGGTCATGGATCTGGTCACGGGACTCAGCTCCAACATGACCTTGAACCCCGGCTACTGGATCGATCCGAAGTCGAACAATGCCTATTTCGTCGTCGCACAATATCCGGAGCAGACCCTCATCCGGTTCGAGGACTTCCTGAACACCCCCCTCGTCGGCTCCAAAGTCGATCAGCCCGCTGTGGCCAGCGCCGTCACCGCTTCGGGAAGAGGAAGCGCACTGGCGCTCCAGCAGACTCCCTTCCCGGAACGGCCCACCCTGCCGCAAGCAGGGCCAGTGGACAGTGCGCCGGTGCTCCTCCGCGATCTGGTCGACGTCAGCCGGAAGACCGGTCCCGAGACCGTGGACCATTACAATCTCCAGCGAACCATGGATGTGCTCGTCAGCGTGCCGGGCAATGATTTGGGTCGGGTGGTTAGCGAGGTGGAGGAGGCGTTGAGCAAGGTTACGCTGCCCAAGGATGTCAAGGTCATGTTCAAGGGAGAAGTGGACGGGATGCGAGCGGCGCTGCAAGGATTCAGTGGTGTCCTCCCGCTTGCCGTGCTCCTGATCTACCTCGTCATGGTCGGTCTGTTTCGCTCCTACCTCGATCCGCTGATTATTTTGTTTGCGGTTCCGTTGGGATTCATTGGTGTGATCTGGATGTTGCTTCTTACCAATACCTCGGTGAATGTCGAATCCCTCATCGGGACACTCATGATGATCGGCATTGTAGTGGCAAACGGCGTGTTGCTCGTGGATTTTGCCAACCGGCTGATTCAGGGGGGCATGAAGGTGGAGCAGGCAGTGGTGGTGGCGGGGCGGCTCCGTATCCGTCCGATTCTCATGACTTCCTTGGCGACGATCCTAGGCTTAGCTCCCATGGCGCTGGGTATCGGTGAAGGCAGTGAAGCCAACATGCCGCTCGCGCGCGCGGTGATCGGCGGTTTGCTGGTCTCCACCTTCATGACACTGCTGTTCATTCCGGTCCTGCATGTGCTCGCCCGCCGTCTCTTCTTGGCGGGACGCATGGACGAAACGGTGGCTTGAGCCGAACCGCTTACATGGACACGAACCCATAAAGAGGGAGATCGGGACAGGTGGAACTGGTACCGCGGCGAACAGGTCATCTCAAACTGCTGGGGTTTGCCGGCATCGCAGGCATCCTGCTCATTGTGCTGGCGATTGTGTTCCTGAAGGAGCCTGCCCCCAACGCCACAGATCAAGCTCCGGAGATAAAGAACCCCTCGCCAACCGATCGTCCAGCCGGCGCAATATCGGTTCAGGTGTTGAAACCTCTGCGGCGAGATATTGCACAGACCCTCACACTGCCGGCGAACGTTTCCCCTTGGTATCAAGCTACCCTCTACGCCAAGACTCCGGGCTATCTGAAATGGATCGGTTTCGACAAGGGCGATACTGTGAAGAAAGGGCAGCTACTGGCTGAAATCGACTCCCCTGAGGTTGAGCAGCAGTTTCGGCAGGCGGAAGCGGACTACATGATCAAGCAGATCACCCATCAACGCCTGATGAATGTCTGGAAGGAGAATCCCGACGTCATTGCCAAGCAGGACGTGGATGTGGCTGAAGCCGCGGCCAAGGGCGCCAAACATGTCATGGAAAACCGCCGGACGCTGCTTGCGTACACGAAGGTCTATGCGCCCTTCTCAGGCGTGATCACAGCCCGATTCGCCGACCCAGGAGCCCTCATCCAGTCCGCAGCTGCATCCTCCGTCCAAGCGGTGCCGCTCTTTACATTGATGGATGTGGATACGCTACGAGTCTATGTCAGCGTTCCCCAAGAAGCGGCCCTCCAGGCCAAACAGGGCATTCCTGCAATCATCACCTGCAGGGAATTGCCGGGTCGGGAGTTTCGCGCCGCAATTACGCGAACGACCAACGCGCTTGACTCGGCGACGAGAACGCTCCTGGTGGAAATCGACTTGCCCAATCGAGATCATCAGCTTCAGCCTGGGATGTTCGTCACCACCACCCTTATTCTGAAGGAGCATCCCCAAGTCTTGGCCTTGCCTCCCGCTGCCCTCGTGACCGGCGCCAACAGCAAATCCGTCTTCATCGCGGAAGGAGGCCGCGCAAAGCGTGTACCGATCAAGACCGGCCTCGACGATGGCGTCTGGATCGAAATCACCGAAGGACTCCAGGAAGGGATGGATGTCGTGGTCGTCGGCAAGAGCGGATTGACCGATGGCCAAGCAATCCAGGCTTCGCCTTCTACCCTCCCGGCCGGCAAACCAGCCAGCCAGAAACTCTAAACAGCAGGATTCATGAGGGCTTCTCCTGCAGCCGCCGATGCCACGCCACTCCAATGACCCCAGAGGATGCTGAAACAGTCCGCCAGCATCGTTCTCGCATCGTTCAGACCCTCAACGTACCCCCATTGGGAACAGAGCCTGTCCCGGCAGGCTCAGGGTGGGCGGGTACGAAGGTGACGCTTCGGCCCGGGACACGGCCGGCTCACCGCCTCGCCGGCGTCCACAAACGTGGCGCTCATTATGCTTCGCGCCGTGGACCTCGCTGCGGCCTTGCTGGACGGCCATTTTGAGCATCCTGCGAGAGTGTTCGCCTACTGTGCACACGTGCGGATCATCGGAATTCTAGCGTGCCACAAT
>JAHFEW010000056.1 GCA_023248215.1 Nitrospira sp. | reverse complement strand
AGTAGCTCGTGGCACGATTGCACGGCCTGCGGCACGCTGGCAGCCATCATGAATCCACTTTAATGTTCAAAGTTCCCTCCCCCAGTCCTCCCCATTAGAACATCGGCGAGGGAGATTCTAGAAGAGGCAAAGGGTCAAAGCACAAAGCGCAAAGGGTTAGGGGGTGTCCTGGGCCAGACGGAAGCCGAGGAACGTTGAGCCGGTAGACGGCGTAGTTCCAATCCCGGTACGATGCACGCAGGTACACCGGATCGCCGCCCCAGGAGCCGCCGCGGATCACGCGCTGGCCGCAGTTGTCCTCATCCAAATTCTCATAGCAATCCTGCACCCACTCCCACACATTCCCGCTCATGTCATAGAGCCCAAGACCGTTCGGCTTCTTGGTCCCAACAGCGGCCGTGCGGTCTTGATTGAAGACCGCATAGTCAGGGAGATGCTTCTCATCGGATGTGCCGGCCCAGGCTTCTTCTTTGCCTCCGCTTCGCGCCGCATATTCCCATTCCGCTTCCGACGGGAGTCGATAGCTCTTGCCGGTCTCCTGCGACAACCACTTGGCATACGCTACGGCATCTTCCCAGGACACGTTGATGACCGGCTGGCGACCCCGTCCCCACCCGCTGTCATTGGGTAATTCTTTCTTTGTGAGAGCTGCGAATAGATCGTATTCTTCAAATGTGAGCTCATAACGGCCCATCCTGAAGGGCCGTTCGATGCTTACCTCATGGACTGACTGTTCATTTTTGACACCTATTTTGTCACCCATCCTGAACTTGCCTGCCGAAATTTCTTGCATCGCCGGAGAAAGGGCATCAAGGCCTACGCGGGCAAGCAGTAACTTAGCCACTATCAGTGGTGTTGTTCCATGTAATGCGGCCCACGCAACCAAGCTTGCAGTTGCGATGAGAAGGACCCCGACAATAGCCAGTGACCACGTCAGTTTCTTTGCGAAGCGGAGGCTGGCTTGCACATAGGCCGCCGCATCTTCTTTCAAGTCGAGCAGTTGGCGAAAGGCCTTGCGCTGTGTCCTCGTCGCCAACCCAGACCAACATAGACTTCCGTTCTCGCGCCAGTCCTTCGCGAGCGCTTCCGCCAGTTGGCGATTCTCGATGTCTTTACGCCGTTTGGTGATTTCAGTTCTTAGCGTCTTCCAATAGGGCTTATCGTGGCGGTTGAGCCGCAGCAACGTTTCGTGGGCCAAGTCCACGAGATCAGTCGAGGTCTCGTTCGGCTTGCGGTTCGACCCTGGCGGCCCCGGCGGCACATCTGTTGAGGTCTCCTTCTGCCTGGGGTTCGACAGGACCACGAGGCGCGGCGTCGCCGGCGCCCCTCGTGACGTGTCCGGTCCTCGCAACCCGCTGAGTTGATTCAGTATCGTTTCCGCCTGTGCTCCTCCACCCGCAGCCTGGAGCGCGACCAATTTGGGTATGGTGCGACGGGTATCTTGGATGTCCTGCCTATCCCCGCCGACATTGACCAAGGCCGTGAGAAGATTCAAGGCCTGCTGTTTTCCCTCTCCAAGGCTCTCCAAGAGCGCATCAGCACTCTTGGCAAGCGCGCCCCCCACGCCCTCCAGCTCGTTATAGACCTGCCGGTTCAGTATATGGCCCTGGTGTTTCCGACACTCCAACCACAGGAGACGAAGCAGATTTTCCACCAACGGCAGGGCTCCCGGTTCCCCACTCGCCTCTTTGACGATATCATCCGGCAACAAGTCATCGCTCCAATGCAGCCCAGCAAGTTTCGCCGGGGTACGCACTACGTCTTTCAACCCACAGTCATTGATGGGGGCAAGCAGATATCGAAAGGCCTTCTCAGGCAGAAGGTCTTGCAGACGCGGCAGGGCATTAAACTGCATCATGAAATCGCTCCGGATGGTCGTGACGAGATGCAAGGGACCATCCTGGTCGGATAAGGCGTTCGCCAGCAAGGCGTCGAACCGTTCACGAACCTTCCCGTCTTGTATGAGCGTAAACACCTCTTCGAGCTGATCAATCACCAGCACGAGGGCTTCGCCAGCGGGAACCCAGTCGCGAAGCCCCACTTGGAGGGCCTTGTCATCGCCCTGCAATAGACAATGACATTCACGTACCGAAGGCGATCCCGATTCCTGAGCAAGGCTCTTGCTCAACGCTTCAGACAGGTTGAGGATCGGATCGGCCCCCGGCCGCATCGGCTCGACAACGCGCCATCCTCGCCAGGTTCTCGCTTCAGTGGAGCCAGCCCAACCCTTTTTGATCGTGGGAATGATGCCGGCCCTGACGAGCGATGACTTTCCCGCCCCGCTCGTGCCTTCCACCTGAAGCCATCGGCGATACACGCCATCGAGCCCCAAACCTAGATAACTGACCGCATCCAGGGTCTCTTTCTGCCGACCGAAGAAAAATTGTGCCTCGTCCTCCCCGAACGCTTCGAGTCCTGGGAACGGGCACACATCGCTCGGGACCGGAGCCGTGACGAGTGAGACGTGGCCGGGATCCTTGCGAGAAAGCCGCTGGGCCAGCCCTCCATAATCGATGTCATTCAGTTTTTCTGGTAACGGCTCTGCTTGAAGGGTGGCCAGAAACGGCGGTAACGAATCCGGCGTGACACCAGACAAGAGGAGGGGAAAGATCGGCAAGTCCCGCTCAATATGCCGCTTGATAGCGAGCGAGAGTTCGAACTTCACCCACCGCCGCACACCGGAGGAGCCAACGAGGATGACGTATCCGCCACATTCGGTGAGCGCGTCCTCCAGTTTCTGAATCCAGTTATCCCCCCACCCAATGCCTTCACGGTCCCACCAGACCTCAACTCCTGCCCCTTTCAGGCCAAGTGCGACTTGCGTCGCAATCTCACGATCGAGGCCGGCGTAACTGAGGAAGATCGGGAGCATAGTCAATCGGTTCCTTCACCGGATCACGAAGACGATAAGCAGTGGTCGCTTTTCCGAAGCGCCTCGAACACGACGCGTCGATAGTCTTGAAGGTCTTCGTACGTAGATGCCAGATAGATCGTCGCCATAGCGCGGAAGGAGTGGTGAACGCGTGGAACTGGTGACAGGCTACGGTTTACGCATGGTCCTGTCAACCAGCTCAGGAGAGAAATACCAGTATTTGCTGGGCTCGGCGAGCTGTTTGCGGCGACGCGGTGATCGAAGGAAGAAGGCCTATACTGACCGTCTCGAACGGAACAGCCTGGAAATGGAATGGTTGGTCGAAGAATGACGTGCTAACTAAAACCCCGTGCCGATGCTGATGCCGCCCCCACTGCGGCTGCCACCGCCGAACCCGACCCCGCCGAAGATGCCCCACCACGGTCCATACGAACGTGGCTCATCAGCCTGCCGGGCCTCCCACCGATGCAGATGTTTTACCTCCAGAGTTGGATAGCGATAATCCGCAGCATCCATTTTTTCGACCGACGCGCCTGTCACTTCTCCGACAATGGTCACCCTGCTGCCGTCCGCAATAGTGGCAGGATCCAGAAACTCCTTCTGCCATGCCAGGAACCGCCCTTTGGATTCCGTGCGCTCAGTCACCGGCCTCTGGTCGTCATCCAACGGAAGCTGTAACACCTCCAGTTGGGTGCCTCCCTTCATGGCTTTGGCCTTGAGCACCTCCCCACCCCAGACGACCAGCTTTCCACGATAGGAATCGGGCGACTCCAGGACCTGACTGAAGGTCAGCTCCTTGTCGACCTGCTGTTCAAGCGGTTCGGGGATGATCGAGGTTGAGGCACAGGCGGCCAGCAGTACCAGCATCGCCATTGAAAGAAATCGGTAGGTGCGACACAGCATGTTGGCAGTATAGCCCGGCCCGGGAGGCGATGCCATGACAGGGTACCCTTCGGCCACGCGGTCACCATGAAGGCCTTCAAGCAGATTTCCTCAGGCACCGGCTCTGGACTATACTGCGGGCCTGACGACATCCTCACGAAAGGAACGGTTCCCTATGTCGCTCGCTTCACCTCTATCCTCACATCGGCTTGTTCGTTGCGCTGTGCTGATGATGGCCTGCATTAGTCTTGTGGCAGGACTCTTCACGACCGAAGCTGCGGCCATTGATGCCGTTGCCTTAGATCGGGCCAAACGGGCCACCATCGGCGTCTTAGAAGATACGCAGGACCAGCGCACGCCGGATAAGCCAGGTAAGATCCTCATCCGTGGCACCGGCTTTCATCTGCGCGACGGCTACCTCGTCACGGCACGCCACGCGGTGGAACGTCACGAGACTCAAGGAACGATCATCCCGAAGCAGATTCGCGTCATGACGACGGATTTCCATGAGTTGCCCGCTGAATTGGTCGGCGAGAGCGCCTATGCCGATGTCGTGTTGTATCGGGTGCCGGAAAAACACCGGGCGGTGCTGACCGCCGCCACCCCGTTCGCAACCGGCGACATGAACTCCGGCGATGAGGTGTTCACCATCGGCTATCCGCTGGGCTGGGGCCCGACCATGGCCTTCGGACGTCTCGGCAACACGAATACCTTCCTTCAGACCGTGGACACCCGCCTCCTGCAGGCGGATTTGTCGGTATGCAGCGGCAACTCCGGCGGTGGCATGTTCAATGCGGCCGGTGAGGTCGTCGGCGTCATGCACGCCATCATTCAAACGGAGAAAGATCCTCAAGAGAGTCATTGCAGCCGCCTGGCCTTTGCCATCCCGGCACCCCTGGCACAGCGCATGGTGACGGCCGCACTCAGCGGCCAGCCCCTGGCCTTTTCACGATTGGGCATTCAAATGACGACGGTCAAGGACGGCACCAAGTGGCGGGTCGCCGTCAAGGGGGTCTCGGACCCGGCGAAATCAGCCGGCCTAGAAAAAACCGACGTCCTGGTCGCCATCGACGACATGGAGATCACCGACGCGGCGCAATTGAAGAACTACTTGATCGAGCGGACGACGCCGGGACAGCAAGTGCAGGTGCGAGTACGCCGTGGCGACGGCGAGCTGACGTTCGTGGTGGTGCTGGCCGCCGGCTGATTGCCGGCACTGAAACAGGCTATCGATCAGGAAGGACCTGATACCATCCATTGGCCTGGATGACCTGCAGCGGTATCTCGAAGAGCGCGGTCAGGCTTGACGATGTAAGCAACTGCTCTTTGCTGCCGTCTGCCACGATACGCCCCTGCTTGAGCAGAATCACCCGGGAGATATCCGGCGGGATTTCATGGACGTGGTGCGTCACCAGAATGATGGTTTTCCCCTGAGCCATCAGACGCCGCAATACAGCCAGGTAGTGGAAACAGGCCTGAAGGTCGAGCCCGCTGGTCGGCTCGTCGAATACCAGCACTTCAGGATCGTGGACCAGGGCTCGCCCGAGAAGAAACCGCCGCTGCTCGCCGGTGGACATGTCGCCGAATCGGCGATCCTGTAGATGGCCGATGCCGAGATCCTCCATAATCTGCACCGCTCGCATCCGTTGCCCATCATCGAACGCCTGATGCTCATAGGTATCCACGCTCGAATAGTATCCGGAGAGGATCACGTTGGTACCCTGCGCGTTGTCCAAATAGTGGCGCTGCAAGTCATGAGACACGACACCCAAGTGCCGTCGCAGTTCCCACACATTCCACCCTTCTTCGCCGAACAGGCGCAGCCTAGTATGGTCGTGCGGAACAGGATGGATTTCCATGGAGAAGAGTTTCAGGAGGGTCGATTTTCCCGCACCGTTCGGTCCGAGAATCACGCTATGCACACCGACGGTCAAACTCAACGACAAGTCGAAAAAAACCTGCCGCTCACCTCGATAGAGCGTGGCATGTTGGATGTCGAAGATCGGACGTGGCTGGGAAAATGATGACGGCATGCCACTGAAAGGGCGCTACGCTTCGGCTGGTTCAGGATTGTTCTTTACAGGGGGCTGCCTTTCCCCTGGCACAACAATTCGCTTCACCGAACCGGCAATCTTCGGCGTCGAGGTCTTCACATCGGCATTCTGTGCCCGATGCAGCAACGCGTGATCCATGAGGACGAGGGCCATCATGGCCTCGGCGATCGGCGTGGCGCGGATACCGACACAGGGATCGTGTCGGCCGTTGGTCTCGACGGTGACCGGATTCCCCTGCTTGTCGATGGAGCGGCGCGGAATGCGAATGCTGGAGGTCGGCTTGATGCCGATCGTCACCACCACATCCTGGCCGGTCGAGATACCGCCGAGGATGCCGCCCGCATGATTGGAAAGAAAGCCATCCGGCGTGAGTTCGTCTCCATGTTCCGAGCCGCGCTGGGTAACCGAGTCGAAGCCCGATCCAATCTCAACCGCCTTCACCGCATTGATGCTCATCATGGCAGCGGCCAAGTCGGCATCCAGCTTCGCATAGACCGGTGCGCCCCAGCCGACCGGCACATGCTCGGCGACGGTCGTAATTCTTGCCCCGACGGAATCGCCAGCCTTCCGCAGCTCATCCATGAAGGTCTCGCACTTGGCCACACCATCAGGATCTGCGGAGAAGAACGCATTAGTGTTGACCGCTTCCCACGTTTTGAAGGGCATTTCAATCGGCCCTAGTTGGCTCAGATAGCCGCGAATCACCACGCCATATTTCTCTGAGAGCCACTTTCTGGCAATCGCTGCTGCGGCGACACGCACCGCCGTTTCACGCGCCGAGGATCGCCCTCCTCCACGGTGATCGCGAATGCCGTATTTCTGCCAATAGGTGTAGTCGGCGTGACCAGGTCGGAAGGTCTCAGCGAGATTGCCGTAGTCGCGGCTGCGGGCGTCTTCGTTCCTAATGAGGAGGGCGATCGACGTTCCGGTCGTCTTGCCTTCGAACACACCGGAAAGGATTTCGACGGTATCAGACTCTTGTCGTTGCGTGACGTGGCGGGACGTGCCGGGCTTGCGCCGGTCGAGATCCTGCTGGATGTCTTGGGCAGAAAGGGCGAGGCCCGGTGGACAGCCGTCGACGACGCACCCGATCGCCGGCCCGTGGCTCTCGCCAAAGGAGGTGACGGTGAACAGGCGGCCGAATGTGTTGCCAGCCATGGCCAACTCGCTGCCTTGAGGTTATTCGACCAGGTCCAGCTTGATTCGCAGTTCTTTCAATTGGTCGGGACTGACGCTTGATGGCGCTTCGGTCAGGGGGCATTGCGCGCGCTGGGTCTTGGGGAAGGCAATCACATCGCGAATCGAATCGGCGCCTCCCAGGAGCATGATCAACCGGTCGAGTCCGAATGCAATTCCGCCGTGTGGGGGCGCCCCATATTCCAAGGCCTCCAGCAGGAACCCGAATTTAGCTTGAGCCTGCTCCTTACCGATTCCCAGCAGATCGAGAATCCGAAACTGAATGTCGCTGCGGTGGTTTCGAATGCTGCCGCCACCGATTTCGCTCCCGTTGAGCACCATATCGTAGGCCTTGGCCCGCGCCTTCAACGGCTCCCTGTCGAGGAACGGCAGGTCTTCATCCATCGGCGCAGCAAAGGGATTGTGCATGAAAATATATCGTTTTTCTTCCGCTGAATAATCCAACAACGGGAATTCAGTCACCCACAGCGGCTTCCAGGCTGTCTTGTCGATGAGATTCAGTTCCTCGCCAAGTTGCAGCCGGATCCGCCCGAGGACATCGTGGACCACCGCCGGCTTGTCCGCGCCAAAGAGCACCAGGTCACCTGGCTTCGCTTCAGGCAGGGCCGCCGCAAAAGCCTGGGCATCGAGAAACTTGGCGATCACCGATTCCAGCTGACCCTCTGCCGTGATCTTTAACCAGGCCAATCCCTTCGCGCCGAAGCTTTTCGCCGTCTCACCCAGCGCGTCGATGCGACTCCGCGCAATCGACGCCCCACCGGACACAATCAAGGCCTTGACGAGTCCCCCCTTGGTGGCGGCCTCTTTAAAGACCTTAAATTCACTCTTCGCGGCAAACGCCGTGACATCATGCAACGGCAGATCAAACCGAAGATCCGGTTTGTCGGAACCATAGCTTCCCATCGCCTCGGCGTAGGTCATCCGCGGGAAGGGAACGGGCAATTGCACACCCCCGGCGTCCTTGAACACGGACACGATCATTCTTTCCATCAGCGACATGACCTGTTCGCGATCCACGAACGACATTTCGAGATCGATCTGCGTGAACTCCGGCTGCCGGTCGTTGCGCAGGTCTTCGTCCCGGAAGCAGCGGGCGATTTGGTAATACCGATCGACGCCGCTCACCATCAATACCTGCTTGAACAGCTGCGGCGACTGCGGAAGCGCGTAGAACATCCCCGGATTGACCCGGCTCGGCACCAGGTAGTCGCGCGCGCCTTCCGGGGTGCTCTTGGTCAACACCGGCGTTTCCACTTCGAGGAAACTCTCAGCGTTCAAAAACGCCCGCACAGCCTGCATGATGCCATGTCGTAACCCGAGCAACCGTTGCATTCTCGGTCGCCGGAGATCGAGATAGCGGTACTTCAAACGAAGCGCCTCGGTAATCTCGATATCGTCTTCAATCATGAAGGGCGGCGTTTTGGCTTCGTTGAGAATGTCGACGGCATCGACAAAGATCTCGATATCGCCGGTCGGCAAATGCGGATTTCTCGATTCCTCCGGACGGGCCATGACCTGCCCACTGACCGACACGACGCACTCGCTGCGCAAGGTATGCGCGGCTTGATGGACCGCCACATTGCGCTCGGCGTTGAACACCACCTGGGTCAGTCCGGTCCGGTCACGCAGATCGATGAACAACACGGTGCCGTGATCCCGGCGACGTTGCACCCATCCGTTCAAGACCACCTGTTGGCCGACCTGTGCCTTGGTCAATTCTCCACACCTATGGGTCCTGATCTTCATGCTCTTCTCCGCGTTGACGGCCGCGACTTTCTGACAGGACCTCGCTGTCCCTGGCGCGAAGCAGAGGGTGCCCCACGCCGGTTCAGTTGAGATTTTTGGCCAGGGCCCTGGCGGCGCACCGTCGTGCCACGGCCAGACCCTTGAGGCTTCGCGCCGGACCGGGAACCCTGAAACCCCGCCCCTGGCTGGAAGCGCTGAGATTTCTGCCCAGGCCCGGTACGCCGCGCCCCGGGGCCAGGACCGGGCCCTTGAGGGTTCGCGCCGGACTGGGAACGTGGAGCGCCTGGCCGTTGCTCTGAGCGCTGGTAGTTAGGCCCGGATCCCGTGCGCCGCGCTGTGGCCCCACGACTAGGCTGTTGAGGCTTGGCTGCAGGCCCGGAACGCTGAAACCGTGACCCTCGCTCGGAACGTTGAGATTTCGGCCCTCGCCCTGAGCGCTCAGGCTTGGGCGGACGCGGCGGAGCCGGTGCCGTCGGCGGCTTCCAGCGAGCAGGCTTCCCTGAAGCATCCAACTCCGGACGTTCGACTCGCGCCACCCGATCCTCCACGAGCTCGCGTAACCGATTCGCCTCGCGGTCGGTCAAGAACCGGTATTCTCTCGATGCCAAATCACCCAGGAGCAATGGCCCCATACGTATTCGTGTCAGCTTGATGACCGAATGGCCGACGGCCTCGATCATCCGCTTGACTTGATGTTTCCGTCCCTCATGAATGGTGACTTCGAGCCAGGAATTACTCTCCGCTTTGCTGACCTTCATCACTTTCGCCGGTGCCGTGAACCCGTCATCGAGTTTGACGCCTCGTTCGAGGGCCTCGATCTTGGCATCGTCGAGCACGCCCTTGACCTTGATCAAGTAGGTTTTCGGAATATGATAGCGCGGATGGAGAAGGGCCTGTGCGAGATCCCCGTGATTGGTCAGTAACATGAGCCCTTCACTGTCGAAATCCAACCGCCCGACGGGAAATACTCGCACCGTCACCCCATGCAAGAGATCCTTCACCGTTGGACGGCCTTCAGGATCGTCGAGGGTAGACATGACATTTTTGGGCTTGTTGAGGATGAGATAGACATAGGGCTGCGCGGCCCGCAGATGCTTGCCGTCGACCTTGACGTGATCTCGATCAGGATCCACCTTTGTGCCGAGTTCCTTCACGACATGGCCGTTGATCGTCACACGCCCGCACGTAATCAACTCTTCGGCCTTGCGTCGCGAGGCAAGTCCGGTACCGGCGATGAGTTTTTGTAGTCTGACTTCCATGGGAACCTTCCGTGAAGCGTATTTCGTCTCTCGTCTTTCGAGGAATCAGATTATTTACATCGCTTCACGCTTCACATTCGTGCACTACTCCCACTCGATCGTTGACGGCGGCTTGGAACTGATGTCGTAGACCACCCGATTGACGCCCTTCACTTCGTTGATGATCCGGCTGGACATTTTTCCCAGCACATCATTCGGAATCTTGGCCCAATCGGCGGTCATGCCGTCAAGACTCGTGACCGCACGAATCGCAATCACATACTCATACGTCCGCTGGTCACCCATGACGCCCACCGTTCGGATCGGCAGCAGAACGGCGAAGGCTTGCCAAATCTCTCGATACAGACCCGCTCCACGGATCTCTTGATCGACGATGGTTTCCGCCCCGCGCAGAATGGCCAGACGCTCTTTCGTGACCGCACCGAGCACCCGAATCGCCAATCCCGGTCCCGGAAACGGCTGCCGCCAGACAATCTCATCCGGCAGTCCGAGTTCTTGCCCCAACACCCGCACTTCGTCTTTAAACAATTCTCGCAGGGGTTCGACGAGCTTCAGTTTCATTCTCGTCGGCAACCCTCCCACATTGTGATGGGTCTTGATCGTCGCCGACGGGCCCTTAAAGCTGACGCTTTCGATGACATCGGGATACAACGTGCCTTGCACCAGATACTTGATCCCCTTGAGCTTCTTGGCCTCACCTTCGAAATTCTTGATGAACAACCGCCCGATGATCTTCCGTTTCCGCTCGGGATCAATGACGCCCTTCAAACCGGTGAGAAACTGACTCGTGCGATCGAGCATGCGCATGTTCAGATGCAGCTGCGAGGCAAACGTCTTCTGCACTTGATCACGTTCACCAGCCCGCAACACCCCGTTGTCCACAAAAATGCAGGTCAGTTGATCGCCGATCGCTCGATGGGTGAGAGCCGCCGCCACGGACGAATCAACCCCGCCGCTCAAAGCACAGAGCACGCGCTCTTTCCCGACGTGCTGCCGAATTTGCTCGACTGCCGTCTCGACATAGGACTGCATGGTCCAGGTCGGCTTGCAGCCGCAAATATCGTAGACGAAGTTTTTCAGAATTCCGGCGCCTTCGGACGTGTGCGCCACCTCGGGGTGAAACTGGAGGCAGTAGATGCGTTGCTTGGCATCGTGCCGTTTCATCGCGGCAATGGGAGAATTCTCCGTATGTGCGATGGAACGGAACCCCGGCGGCATGCGCTCAATCCGATCGCCGTGCGACATCCAGACTATCGTAGACCCGCCGGTGCCGATGCCCTTGAACAGATCCGACCGGTCGTCGAGAGTCAGCTCAGCGCGGCCGAATTCCCGGTGCGTAGCCCTTTCCACCTCCCCGCCTTGGAGATGCGTCACCAGTTGCATGCCATAGCAGATTCCAAGAATGGGAATCCCCTGCTCGAACAGCTGCTTCGAGACCGAGGGCGCCTTCTTGTCGTACACACTCGACGGTCCGCCGGACAGCACGATGCCTTTCGGCCGATAGGCGAGCACCGTAGCCAGGGGCACCGTGCAGGGCAGGATCTGCGAATAGACCTGCGCCTCGCGAATACGCCGCGCAATTAACTGAGTGTACTGGGACCCGTAGTCGAGGACGAGAATTCTATCGTGCCAAAGTTCCATGTTTTTCGAAGAGCTAATAGTGTATGACTGATGGCTGAAAACCGAAGAAAAACCAATCGGCAGGTCGTGTGAGAGTCAGCGTTCGGCGCTCTGCTATCGGCTATACGCCATACGCTCCGTCTTACTCCCAATCGGTGCGATAGTTTGGGGCTTCTTTGGTGATGATGACATCGTGCACATGTCCTTCACGGAGGCCGGCCAATGTTTGGCGGATGAACGTCGCCTTCTGCTGCAAATCTGGGATGGTCTTACACCCGCAATAGCCCATACCGGACTTCACCCCGCCGACCATCTGATAGATATGCGGCGCCAACAGCCCCTTATACGGCACCCGGCCTTCAATCCCTTCCGGTACCAGTTTCGGGGCGGGACGCCCGCCCTGTCCATACCGATCACCGCCGCCCCGTTCCATGGCTCCGATCGACCCCATTCCACGGTACACCTTGTAGGTCCGGGCCTGGAACAACACGGTTTCGCCGGGGGCTTCTTCGGTCCCGGCCAGCAGACTGCCCAACATGACCGCCGAGGCACCGGCTGCCAAGGCTTTCGTGATATCGCCGGAATACTTAATACCGCCGTCGGCGATCACCGGAATCCCGGACCCGGCCAACACCTTGGCGCAATCCGCAATGGCCGTCAGCTGCGGCATGCCCGCACCGGACACCATCCGCGTCGTGCAAATCGATCCCGGCCCCACACCCACTTTGACAGCGTCCACACCGGCCTTCACCAAATCCTTGGCCGCCTGGGCCGTCGCAATATTGCCTGCGATGATGTCCAACTGAGGATGGACCTTCCGCACCATTTTGACCGTGTCCAGCACAGCCTGCGAATGCCCGTGCGCCGTATCCACGACGACGACATCCACCCCGGCCTTGACGAGTAATGCGACGCGCTCTCCCGTCTCAGGACCGACCCCTAAAGCCGCCCCTACCCTCAAACGACCATGGGTGTCTTTGCAGGCATAGGGGTACTTAATCCGCTTTTCGATGTCTTTAATCGTAATCAGCCCTTTGAGCTCAAACTGCTTGTTCACGACCGGGAGCTTTTCAATCCGGTGCTCGTGCAGAATTTCACGCGCCTTCTCCAAACTGGTCCCTTCCGGCGCGGTAATGAGCTTGTCGCGCTTCATCACTTGCGACACCTTCAGGTCCATTCTGGTTTCGAACCGCAGATCGCGATTTGTCAGGATTCCGACCAGCTTGCCGCCCTTGGTAACCGGGATCCCGGAGATCCGGTACCTGGCCATCAGGTCGTGCGCATCACGGATCGTCTGATCCGGCGAAATCGTAATGGGATCCAGAATCATCCCACTTTCGGATTTCTTCACTTTGTCGATCTCGGCAGCTTGGTCGGTCGGTGAGAGTACCCGGTGAACGATGCCGATCCCACCCTCCTGCGCCATCGCAATCGCCAGCCGCGCTTCTGTCACGGTGTCCATGGCGGCGCTGACGATGGGAATATTGAGCGGAATGTTCCGAGAGAGGCGAGTTCGGGTATCGACCTCGCTCGGGAGGACGTGCGATTTCGCCGGCACAAGGACGACGTCGTCATACGTCAATCCAACCCGAATCTCCTTCTCCAACATCTAAGGCCACCCTCTCCCGGGCCTCTCGCCCGTTATCCCTACACCTTCGTAGATTTGTCGACCTGCCCCAACTCTGCGACGGCTTCCGCCTCTTCCTGCAACCGCTCACTGCCTTCTTCCGACGGCATGAACTGCTGCACCCTGGTGTTCCCGCTATCGACGGCGAATACACTGCCTCTGGAATCCACCACGATGCCGTAGGGGAAGTTGAATTGTCCGTCACCGCCCCCGAATCCACCCCACTGGGCGATGAAATTCCCCTCGCGATCGAACTTTTCAACGCGATGGTTGCCCGTATCCGTGACGTACACATCCCCTCGGCCATCGACCGCAATGCCCCAAGGCGATCGCAGCTGTCCGGCCTCCTGCGCCAACGGGCTGCTGGCATGCCCGGCTTCCGAACTGCCGCCCCACTTGGTGAGCAGCTGCGGCAGCACATTGGTGCTAGTATCGAATTTCTGGATGCGGTGATTCCCCATGTCGACGACATAGACCGTGCCATCGGCCTGATCGACGGCAATCCCACGCGGGAAATAGAATTGGCCGTCGCCGTTTCCGAAGCTGCCCCACGACATGATAAATTCCCCGCTCATGTCGAATTTCTGAACTCTGAAATTTGCGCTATCGACGACATAAATATAGCCGCGCACGCGATCAATCGCGATACCCCATGGCGCGTTGAACTGGCCTTCGCCGTTCCCCCGGGAGCCGAACTTCATGATGTAGCCGCCTAATTTGCCGTCAAATTTCTGTACGCGGTGATTGTTCGTATCGACCACATAGACGTCACCTTTGGCATCGCACGCAACGCCCGTCGGATTATGAAAGTTGGCGTTGGCGGCCCCGAAGTTTCCCCACAGGATAATGAAGTTCCCGGTGTGGTCGAACTTTTGGATCCGATTGTTGCCGTTGTCCACAACAAAGATGGCTCCCTGTTGATCGATGGCCAGCCCATACACCGGAGCCATGAACTCGCCGCCGTGCAGCAAAGAGGCGCCACGGCCAGGCTTCCCCCATTTGGAGACGCAGAGGTACCCGGAGGTGTTGACCAGAATGGTGGCGCTCGCCGGCGTCGAGATATTGTTCCCGACGTCTTTGAACCAGACGATGACCGTCTTCTGCCCGTCACCCGGAGAAAGAATGAAGGGAATCGTCGCGCCGAACTTGATCGCCGGTGGAACCTCCACCCAACCCGGTGTTCCCGCCATCGGCGTCATCGGATTTTCGGAGATATAATAGGCGGCAACGCCGGTATCAAGATCGGTGGCGGAGATCGTCACCACAATTTCAGGCGAATTCGTCATGAACGCGCCATGGTTGATGACCGCATAGGGCGTTTGCGGGGCCGTAATGTCAATCAGAACCGGCGTAGCCGACACTTCTTCAGACAGTCCGCTCTCTGTGCCATCCTCATAGACCGCCGTCAGGGCATAGTGATAGGCCTGATCGTTAGTTAATCCGGTGTGATTGTAGGGGCTGGAGACTCCCTCGATCTTCGTGCCGCCTTCCTGCGTCAGATGGGCCGTGGTGTGGAAGTAGAGATTGTACGAGACCGCCCCGGGCACATCCATCCAACTGAGAAAGGTTTCGGTGTCTCCGGGCTTGATCGCCACGTTGCGCGGAATCGGATAATTGGTCACCACTTGAGCCCGTTCGCGTTCTTCCTTCCCCCGATTCAATTCTTCGTCCGTGGGCACATACTTGATCACCCGGTGATTGCCGCTGTCGACGACATAGACTGCCCCTGCTTTGTCAACGGCGACGCCGGACGGAAAATTCAGCTGCCCCTCGGTCTTCCCACGATTGCCCCATGCGCAGAGGAACGTGCCGTTGCCGTCAAACTTTTGAATACGGTGATTGCCTTGATCGACGACGTACACGTTGCCCAAGGCGTCGCAGGTGACGCCCCAGGGTGCCTTAAACTGGCCAGGGCCGCTTCCCTCACGCCCCCATTTGGTCAAAAAGCTACCGCGCGTGTCGAACTTCTGGATGCGGTTGTTGCCTTCGTCAGCCACATACGTATTCCCCACAAAATCAACAGCCACTCCGCGCGGGAAGAAAAACGCTCCGTCAAAGCTTCCGTCTCGCCCCCACTTCAACAGCGGCGTGCCGTCGCCTTTGAATTTTTGAATACGGGCGTTATTGGTGTCGGTGACATAGATGTTGCCTTCCTGGTCAGTCGTCACACCCCACGGTGCGTCGAACTTGTTCATGTCGGCTCCGCGCCAGGCAAATCCGAATTTGCCCCATGATTTCATGGGATTGCCGTCGGTATCGAGACGCTGCACACGGTTGTTGCCGGTGTCGGCCACATAGACCTGTCCGTCCGTATTGGTGGTCAACCCGCGGGGATAATAAAAACCGCCCTCTGCGCTGCCCGCTTCTCCACCCCAGCGTCCGAGAAAGGTGCCCTCTTTGTCGAACTTCTGAATCGAATGATTGTCCGTATCGGCGACGTACAGATTGCCGTCCTTGTCCACGGCAATGCCGGTCGGGGAGCTGAACTCGCCGTCTTCCACACCTTCCTGCCCAATAATCTTGGCAATCAGATAGGGAGCCGGAATCGCCATCACTTCCTGCGATTCGGGACTTTCCCCCTTCTGGGTCACGACGGTGACGACATAGTGGTAACAGGTCCCGTTCGCCAAATCGTCGTGCATGAAGGGCGATTGTGCGCCTTCGATACAGGTCCCCTTTTCCTTGGTCACACCGATGACGGTCTTGAAATCATCCGCGCTCGCGATGGGACGCGTCAGTTCTGAAAACTTGATCTGCACGCCCTTGGTGGTCATGAAATATAAGTTGTAATACATCGCATCCGGCAACGCATCCCAGGTGATCATCACCCGGCCATTCCCAGCCTTGGCGGCCACTCCAGTCGGCGCAGGAGGCAGATCTTCTTCCTCAGCAACCGAATCTCCGGCACCCCATTCGCTCTGACTTCCCTCCGCCGTGAGATGACGCCGGTCAAACCGAAACATTTCGTCGAGCAGCCAGGCCTTGATCATGGTGTTCCTCGTGGTACGAGATTGGTGAAGATTAGCGGATGTTTCAATAACTTAGATCGGGCAGTCTAACAAAGCGAAAAGAGGGGAGTCAAGGCACGACACGCGCAGTCCGAGGCGGCTGCCATGCCCTCTCCGCATGATCACTGAGAGTGACGCAACGCATGGCCTGAGTAGGCTGCATGCCACATCGATGGGCTCGTACGGCGGCCATCCCCCCAAAGCTGGATGGACGCGCTTCTTGCGAATGTCATAGGCTCTGCACTCTCGACGCAGGAACACAATGCGCTTCGCCTGGTAAGATGAACCAATCGGAGGTGTACCATGTGGCCCACACGACTTGTGCTCGCAACCTTCGCCGCGAGTCTGATGCTCGCCCCCATTGTGCAAGCGATTGAGTCATCCACTGTAGACATGTGGGAGTGCCCTAGCCCCGATGGGACGACCCTCTACACTAATAAAGAACGACCGGGGTGCCAGCCAAAGGCGCTCAAGACGCTCTCCATCGTACCCTCGTTGCCGGATATGCCGTTCCGTCCTTCAACCGGTGGTTCCACCTACCAGCCTACGCCGGCGATGAACGATTTTTCTTACGATACACCGATCGGCGCATTGCGAAATTTGACACAGGTGCCGGATTTTGCACGCGACTGGTATGCCGCTAATACCGCGGGCGGGTCGGTCCAGACCGAAGTCTGCGGAATGTACATGGAGTGGATTCACCTGACTCAGAATAGTCGTGGGGGGGTCTTCTTTGGGACCGATCCATCCTACGGTGGGAATCCGACGGCCCGCAACTGGTACTCCCCGAGTTACTCGTATTACGATAACGCCCGATATGTGGCTCTCTCACGGATATTCGGCGCAGGCTTCATTCCGATCGGCTGTCACTAGCCCATCACCCTGAGTGAGCGAGCCGCTCCTCGGGGAGCGACGCAAGGAAGGTCTCCGGAAGCATTCTGCTCGCAGGCGCCTTCTGGAGGCCTTTTCGTACGAAACTGAAAACTGGCAGGGACCCGCCCAAGCCTTTTCCTGGAACACCTCATCTGGAATCGCGGGCAGGGTTAGGATTCGTCTACGACATCGGCGACCACGAGTTCACTCTCGGCATCACCCTCAACCACATCACTCTCACGCATCTCCACTGCTGTCCCATTCGCCTCTATAAGGGCGGCGTCCTCGCTCACTCCCTCCGCAACGACTTCGGCAGACGCCTCACTCGGCTGCGGCAACGACTCACCGCCCACTTCAACGGACTCGTCAATCGGCAACATCGCTTGCTCAGACTCGCCCAATTCCCTGAACTCCCGAAGCGGCGGCAGCTGCGATAAATCACGAAGACCAAAATGTTCGAGGAAGAATTTCGTCGTCCCATACATGATCGGGCGCCCCGGTTCTTCCTTCCGGCCTACGATGCGCACAAGTTTTCGCTCCAACAATGTCCGGATGACTCCCGACGTTTCGACCCCTCGAATTTGCTCGACCTCCGCGCGGACGATCGGTTGCTTATACGCAATAATCGCCAGTGATTCCAAGGCGGAGCGCGAGAGCTTCGACGGGGCCTTCACCTTCTCCAAGCGTTTCAGCCAGGGCGCAAATTCGGCCTTGGTCACGATCCGGTAGCCCCCGGCCACCTCAGCCAACTGCAGCCCGCGACCCTCCTGTTCATAGTCGTGACTGAGGCTGGCCAACGCCTGCTCGACCTCTTGCTTCGTGACGGCTCCGAGCAATGCCAAGAACCGGGTGACCGGTATGGGATCGGCCGCGACAAAGAGCAACGCCTCAAGGATTCCCTTCAAAGCCCGCAGATCGGAGAGGGCCGGATTAGAAGCTGGTGCCGTCATCTCGGTGGCAACACACTCACCAGTTTCGGGCTCCACCTCTGAACCAGCAGATGGCTCTTCAGCGGTCTCCCGCACCTCGACAGATTCCTCGACCGCATCCTCCATCCTGAGACTCATAGGTTCTTCCATTCAGACTCCTCCACTAAATCCCCTTCTACAACGGCTGAAAAGGCACGCGAGACAAGAATCGCCCCAAAGGTTTCGCTTTGGAACACCCGCACGACCCTGATTCGAATCAGCTCGAGCAGCGCCAGGAAGGTCACAATCACGACGAGCCGGTGACTCGACGCCTCGAACAACGCCGTGAATGCCATGGATTCGTGCTCTTCCAGGGCTTCGATGATCGCGCTCATGCGAGTGCGTACCGTTAAGTTGTCAGGAATGATTTCGACCAGACGTTTCCCGGGATGGCGTGACAGGACACCCTGCAGCGCATCGACCAAGTCAAACAAAGAGATCTCGTCGAGGAGGCTCTCGTCCTTCGTGAGCTCCACGGACGGACCAGGCTCGCGCGAAAAGACGTCCCGCCACAGGCGTTCTTTGTAATCCAGCTGCGACGCCGCCTCTTTGAACTGCTTGTATTCGAGCAGACGCCGAACGAGTTCTTCGCGCGGGTCGGGTCCGTCTTCCTCATCCACGGCCGCTTCTTCGACCGGCAACAACATGCGCGACTTGATGTGCAGCAACGTCGCCGCCATCACGAGGAACTCACCGGCCACGGCGAGGTTCAACTCCTTCATCACCGACAGATAGTCCAAGTACTGCTTGGCGATCAGCGCAATGGGAATATCGTAGATATTGATCTCGTTTTTCTTGATGAGGTGGAGGAGGAGATCGAGAGGCCCTTCGAAGTTCTCGATTTTGACTTGATAGGGCAGTTCAGTTTGGTCCATCAGGTTACCAGGCGCTCCTTTGGACGAATTTCGGTTTTTATACCAAGTTATGGGGGTTCGGGCAAGGCCAAAACTATATATTGGGGCTCAGGAGAGAATTATTTGGCCTTGATGATATAGAACAGGGCCCCGAGCGCCATCAGAAACAGCCCGATCGTCACCACCTGCGAGAAAGGGGCAGCGTCCGCGCGGCTGGGCATCGACGCGGTGACGCGCGCGGTTCTGGTTAAGAGAGGCGGGCGAGCGAACGTCGCCTGCGCGAGGTCATCATGTTCCTTGAATGAGGCATCGGAAAAATCGGCCTGAGACCCGAATCGCGCCGAGGCAAAGGTGACGGGGCGATCGAATATGGCAAAAAGGAAGAAAGCTTCCCTATTGAACTGCGCCGCCGAGAAGTCGCATTTCGCACGGCAATGCGCGCCGGAAAATCCGGTCCCCATTCCAAACGACGCACGCGAGAAATTCGCATCCTGTTCAAAGACTACTTCCAAGAATTCGGTCAAGCCGTTGAACGCGGCGCCTCGGAATATAGCCGGACCGGCAAACATCGAGCGATGAAAACGGGCGTGCGGACCGAAACGAGTCTCCGAAAACATGGCACCCTGCGTGAAGCGATCCTGCACAAAATAACTCTCTTGCTCGAAGGTCGCATTCGATCCATCGACCAGTCCGAGAAATACCGTTCGCGACAAATCGACGGAGCCTTCAAAATGTGTGTGTACCAAGACCACTGGTCCGGTGATCAGCAGAAAGCCCCGCTTGAGCCGATTGACGATCCGCCCCTGAACTCGTGAGTTCTTGATCACCAATGGGCCGCGAATGACATGGACATCCTCATCGTTGAGCCCCTCGAGTACTCGACGGTCTTCGGGCGAGAGATCCCCTACCGCCGCCACCTTCTGCGCCGGCAGCTCATCGAGCAACAGTTCGCCCTGGATAACAACGCCCGCTAGGTCTACCCCCTTCCCCCCCGCAAGCGCGCGCAACAGGTCTTGCGCGGGAATGGCACGCGCTTCACGCTCGGCCTCGGTGCAGGTACTGTTCAGTCGCAGGGTGAAAGCCGCAGTCGCGCCCGTTCCGCCCGTCTCGGCCGTACATTCTGCGCGAAGCATCCCGGGAATCAGGACCGTTCCCCAAAGAATGCCCAGCGTCAGCCAAACAGTGACTCGACGTGGTGCAATGGACCGGTTCAACAACTCCATAAGTGGCTCTCTGGACGGGCAGGATAGCATCGAAGCACGGGCCGGAAATCGAGTGAATACTTTACTCCGAAAACACCTTTGGTAGACTCCCTCTCAGATGCCCCCCTCCGCTGCCCATGTCATCACTCGCACAGGCCTGTGCATCCTATTCCTGTGCACCTCTGTGCTGCTCGCCGGTTTCCGGCTGGCCGCCGCGGAGTCCGTCATCGAAATCCCGGTGTTGGCCGCGATCCAGTCCAACAACCGGGGGGTCTTCGAAGTCCTCTTATTGCGTTGGGATCGCCTGCCAAGCCCCTCTCCAATGGTGCTGCAATGGCAAGGCGGCAACATCCGGCCCGGGCAGAGCAATCTCAGTTCCATGGCCCGTGCCTTTCAATACGCCCTCGACCACACGCCGCGTATCGACCATGCAGGCACCGTCAGCGCCATCGGCATCGCCTATGCCTCGACCAGTACCGACGGTCCAAGTGCCGGTGCGGTGATGACGGTAGGGTTTGCAGCGCTTCTGAAAGGGGATCGCATTCAGCGAGGCATCGCCATGACCGGCACAATCACCCAGGATGGCACGATCGGGCCGGTCGGAGGCATTCCCGACAAGATTCGCGCGGCAGCCCGCGAGGGGTATCGCACCATCCTCATCCCCGAAGGCCAACGGTACGATCCGCGCTGGAATATCGACCGGCTTGCCTGGGATCTCAACGTCGAGGTGAAGGAGGTCAGCACGATCGAGGAGGCCTACCATCTCATGACCGGAGGCACACTCAACTAGGCACCATTTCGGTGCAGACGTGACTGGCCGGTCACACTCCCGAACCCAACCCTTCAACAATCGCCTGGTACTCCGCATTGGCCAGGCGGTGCATCCCGAGACTAAGCCGCCGTGTCAGTTCCGTTGGCTCCTCAATACCCAACACCCGCTGCAGCAAAGCCTGACAGTCCGGGGCATTGCCTTGCCAACGCCGCACCGGCCTGACCCGCACAAACCCATATCGCGCTTCCGTTCTCAGCTCGTCCTTCAGAAAGTCGTCCAGGGCCTGAACCGGCAGTACAGGCGAGGCAATCGCAAACTCCGCGCGAATACCCTCTTTGAGCACATACACCAGTCCATGGGATTCCGGCGTCAGAAATTTTTGGAGATTGTCACGAATCAGCGAGGTACAAAGTCCCCATATGCCTGCACCCAGCTGGAGTTCAGCGCTGTCCTGGGAACTCCGTTCGCGCAAAGCGCCGGCGATAAAGAGGAACTGACTCATGAGAAATACGAGACGTCTGGACGGCGACCATGGGCCCCTGCGATCGTGACGCCGGGGAAAAGCGACCACATGGCGCACCGACGCTTGAACCCGCATGCGCTGCGGCAGGCCAGCACCCTAGGCATGTCATCTGACGCTCTCACTGACGAGAAGAAGCGGGGCGCGGGGAGCATCAACCGGGTACAACCCGACAACCACGACACCAATGTGGACTAATTATTGCGATACTCGTCTGTGTCATCGAGGAGATCCTCAGACTTTTCCAGATAGTCGACATCGTCGTCTTCACTGTCGAGTCCGAGTTCTTCTTCTATTTCTTCCTCGATTTCTTCCGACACGTCATCGATGTCTTCTACCAATTCTTCTTCGTCATCCAGCTCCAGTTGCGGTGGTTCAACCACCGCCTTCGCCGCCTTGCCCACCTCCGGCGTCGCGGACGTTACCACTTTTGGTTCGGGAACGACGACAGAGGGTTCAACAGGCGCCTTCGCCTTGGGCATCACCGGCTTGACCATCACAGACTTGGGCTTTGGGGCAGGCTTGGGCGCAGGCCTGACGGCTTTGGCCGCCGGTTTCGCCTTGATAGGGCGCTGGGGTTTCGCTGCCGTCCGTTTCTTGGCAAGTTTTTTCGCCGGCTTCTGGGCGGTCTTTTTCGCGGCGACCTTCCCTTGCGCCGCCTTCTTCGCTTTTTTCACCGTGACAGCGTTCTTTGCTGTCACGGCTTTCTTTGGCTTCCCCGTCTTCTTCGCTGCGACCTTTTTCGTCCGCGTGGTTTTCGCGGCAGGCCTTTTCTTCTTCGCGCTCTTCTTTGCCATTCCACGCCCTCCTCTCAGATCTTCAGCTTGGCACGTCGGTGGTAAAGCGGCCTCCATCTAGCATGAACCACCGGGTTCTTGCAACCACCCCATATCTGCGCGGAAATGCATTAGGCTGCAACAGCGGATCCGCCCATCGACCATGGCGTTTCCCTTCTCCAGCCTGCACCGCAACCTCGTGTGCATCACCGCCTTTCTGAAAATTCCTAGACAAACATATCGTTCAGAGAGGCACGTCCACCTAGGTGGTCGCCCGATCCTGTAGGCCAATTGAATCCTTCCGCATCGAACCGGTCTCTATGTATAATAGAAACACAACCATTCACCGGATCGACCACCCCATGAGCTGGCGTGTTATCATCCTGAGTCTTGCAGTAGGCACCCTGACGGCCTGGCCGACCTCGGCCACCCCGCCGGCGGCCCAAGTCTTAATGGACAGCGGTTCACCCTACTATGTGCCCGCTGCCGTCACCGTGACTGCCGGTGCCGCGATCCGGTGGGACAATCCGACCCCGACCCACCATACCGTCACCCATGATGGATGCTTTGAAGAGAGTGGCCGGTGCGCCTTCGATTCCGGTGCCGTTGAGCCGGGTGGCACCTATACGATCCCCAGCCTGCCGCCGGGCCGATATCCCTATCAGTGTCGCATTCACCCCATTATGCGCGGCACCATCATTGTGACCGACTCCCCGCTACTCCCCTCCCAAACCTAGCAGGATGTTGAAAAAGTCCGCCAGCTTCGTTCTCGCGTCGCTCAGGGCCTCAACGGACGGCTCACAGCACGATTCGCCTCTTCGCTCGCTGCGGCCTCGCTGAACGGCATTTTTGACCATCCTGCGGCCTCTCTGAACACCATTCTCACTCCCGTACTTCTGTGTTGCACAGGTGCCTGGATGGATTTTCAACACCCTGCTAGCCCCCCTCTGTATCAAGTTCTTGCAGGTCGGCGCCGCCCTCGTGTAGGCTGCGACTTCTGTTGTGAACCGCCTAACGCGATGAAAGCTGCCGCAGCCATTCAAGAACCCCTCAGCCTGAGCGGCGACGTCCTCAGGCGGCTCGCCTGGCGCATTCCGGATCTCGTCGCCTACCAACAGGCCTTCGACGAATGGTGGTTGGCTCCACTCGACGACGACTTCCCGCTTGTCCGGCTGAACGCGGTTGGGATCGAGATGCTGACCTCGATGAACGGTCACATCACCGTCGGCGCTTTGCTGGAGAAATACGGCAGTAAGATTTGCGGACCGGACGGTCAGCCTGGCTCCTGGCACCTGGAGCGTTGGTCGATTCCCAACTATTCACTCTGCTACTTCGGCACCGAACCGCCCGGTGGCCACCGGCACAAGGCCAAGTGGGATCTGCTGTTACAACAGATTCGTGAGGGCTGGTCCGGACAACAGGATTTCGAAGGCGAGGAACACCTTGAAGACTTCCACGTCCATGAGCTGAAGGAAAGCGACCTGGAAGACGGCCACTTCGACCTGATCGAAACCACCGTGTCGCACCTCTTCCGCGAGCCCTGCGAGGCGCTGGGCGGCACCACCTACGGCCGCCTCCTCATGCGCCAGCTGCGCCGTCTGGGCTGGTTCAAGCCGAAGCCGAAGATCATCGTCGAGATCGGCGGCGGGCTCGGCTATGTCGCCCGCGAATTGGGGCAAGAACTGCTGCCGTTCGAGAAGCAAGGGATTCAATACGTCTCGCTGGATGTCACCCGCCCGTTCCTGCAACTCCAGACCAAGCGCGCCAAGGCCGGCGGCTGGACCGGCGCCGGCACCCATGCCAACGGCGAATGCCTGCCCTTCAAGGACAACTCGGTCGACCTCATCATCGACAACGAGAACATGGCGGACATGACGCCCGTCAAACTGACCCGCAAGGAACTCACGGAGGGACGCGGAGAGACCGCCCAGCATCAGGAAGCTCTGGACTGGATAAGACGGCTCCGCTTGCCGCTAGAAAAGGACTTGCCGGAGGAGGTGATCTTTAACCTGGGGCCGATGCGATTCGTCGCCGAAGCATGGCGTGTCCTCAAGCCGGGCGGCCGGGCGTTCCTCACAGAGTTTGGAATCGAGGAGGGCTGGCCCGCCTCAGTGAAACTCCCGCATCACACGGAGTACGAAGTGCAGTACAGCCACCTCCGCCAGGCCGTGCGCTGGCTCGGCTTTCAGGAGCGCTATCTCTCACTCCCACAATTTTTGCAGATCAAACCGGACACCAAGGTCCTCTGCACCGGGGCGGCCTATACGATCCAACGCTTCTGCGAGGGACTGGGAAAGAGCTTTGCTGTGCGGGCCTACACGGAGGGCGAACTCACCAAGACCCTCGGCGACATGCTTCCCAAACTGCAGGGCTGTCACTACCACGACATTGCCGACCCGGCCTGGTTCGGCCTCATCGACTTCAAAGTGCTGCTGCTGGAAAAGCCAGGCGGCACGCCTCAAGCGACCTTCACCGAACAAAAGGGCTTCCGCTGGTATTCGCAGCGGTAAGAAAAGTCGGGCGGCCTCATTGATCCCCTGTGCTCGCAGACCGCGCACACAGGAACTATCAGATTTGTTTACTAAGGGCGGTGCTCGGTCGATGCGCGCAGTGGAGGATCAACCAGGCCGCCCTCGAAGGATGGAAAAGGAATGGAAAGGCCCTCGTTGGACGCGCGCAGGTAAGGTATGGACAGGCTAGCCGCCTTGCTTGAATAGGTCGAAGGAAGCCCTCGATCTTCTTTTGTTGGGGTCAAAGCTTGAGCTGGAACAAGAAGGTCTTCACACGTTGGTCTATCTATGTCGCTAAGAGCCAGTCACGCTACCGATTCACATCGACGCACTTCTCGAGCCACCTGTCGTCCGATTGCGTCTTCGGCCATGTCGAGATCATACCGGCTTTGCAGCTGAAGCCAGTACCGAGCGCTTTGGCCAAAATAACGCTCTAACCGCAAAGCGAGTTCGGCCGTCAGGGGTCGGGTTCCACGCACGACATGACTGATTCGCATCGTCGGTACCCCAATGTCATGAGCCAACCGATATTGGGATAACCCTAACTCATCAAGCAGTTCCCTGAGATACGAACCAGGGTGCACAGGGGCGAGGTGTGTCTTGGCCATACTTGTTCCTCAGTGATAGTCGACGATTTCCACCTGTTCCGCATGACCATTGTCCCATGTGAAACAGATTCGCCATTGATCATTGATTCGTATACTGTGCTGTCCTTTTCGATCACCCTTCAGCACTTCCAAGCGATTGGAGGGTGGCAAGCGAAGATCCTCCAACTTTGTTGCCGCATCCAGAGCGTTCAGTTTCATGAATGCTCGCTGCTGGATCTCTCTCGGGACCCTGCGAACAAGCTGCCGGGCAAAGATCCGCTCCGCTTTCGAATCCCGAAACGACTTGATCACAGGGCATAGTAAACAAACTGTTTACTAACCGTCAAGCCATCACGTCTTGTCGGTGCGGCCTGGTTCGGGCTCATCGACTTCAAAGTGCTGCTGCTCGAAAAACCAGGCGGCGCCCCTCAAGCGACCCTCACCGAACAAAAAGGCTTCCGCTGGTATTCGCAGCGGTAAGAGAGCTGTTATCCACGAAGACCGAGTTTGGTCTTCCACCCCTCGACATAGCCCCAATCCACATGGAGTTCGTCCCGACGGGCATGGATCTTTTCGAGATCGGCCTGATCTTGAAGACGACCAGCCACGGTCTTGAGAAGAATCAGATCCTCGATCGCCAGGATCGGGACCTGCAACAAGTCGAATTGAATCGTCTGGCGACGCGCGAGCGCCGTCCGGAGATACTCGGAATCCGCCAGCAGAAGATCGACGATCACTTCTTGATGGCCGCGAATCCCCACAATCCGCCAAATCGAGATGCCGCGAAAGACCATCGGAACAGGATGAACAACTGTTGAATCGAACAGAGGAGCCAATAGAGACTGGATGCCTTCACGAGAAGGCTGTTCAATGAGTATGAGCAGGTCGATATCTGTCGTCGCCCTTGGCTCAACCAGCGCACTGAAGGCCCATCCGCCGGCAAGCGCATACTCAAACCCACGCCGGTTGAAATCTGCGATGAGAGTGGAGAGCGCCTGAACTAGGAAGGACTCTGCCGCCATGCCTGCTCTTTCGCGCGCCGAATCTCGCGCATGACCTCAGCCATGGCATCACCATCGGGGTCGCCTTGCTGCACCACGGCCTGACGCAAGGCCAATCCCAACTCGGTCAACTCAATGGTGCGGCGCAGGTTGTCGGCAATCCGATTGTCGTCGCTTTGATTGTGTCGTTGCATGACAATGGCCTCTGAGTCTGAGAAGCCAGGAGAAGCTACAAAACAGAGTGTACAAGACCCCTTGGTGCGAGGCAACCCGCATCGAATATCCCCAAACACTCAACGGCGCCCCCAATCGACCTTCACGGAACGAATAGGCTTTTGCTGGTACTTGTAGCGATAGAAAGAAGTCGGGCGGCCTGTTTGGTCGCCTGTGCTCACCGACCGCGCACACAGGCACTATCAGACTTGTATCCTAGGAGCGGCGCTCGGTCGATGCGTGCAGTGGGGGACCAACCAGGTTACCTACAGATGAAGATATAGGCGAAACAAGGATACGAGATCAGGCGGCTAGATCTGTGATCGCATAACCTTGGCCCCATCCTAGTCGATTCAGTCAATCAATATTCGCCGCGTGAGGAAGTTCACGAGGAAGACGACGATGCCAGTTACAATCGGAGCTAATGGCAGGCTCCACAACCCAAGCGTTTCAGATGCAGCAATGTCGCAAAAGACTATGGCACCTAAGTTTGCGGGGAATAGACCCCGAACAACCATGACGGCTGAAGCCCATCCTGCCTTAAAGGACCTCAACTCATGGATTTCCTCCTGCGCGTCTATAGTCCTGTTAAGAAGCGAACAATAGGTGATAGCAGTCCATAGAAAGACCAGTGATTCCATCAACAGAATCACCACATGCTTCATGATTGGAAAACTGAACGGACCATCGCCAAGAATTTCAAATGGTAAGTAAAAGAAAAACCTGAATCCAAATACGACGCCAAATGTCACCAGCCAGACTCTCCATCCGCCTATGTAGAGAAACGCAAAGGAACCGCCAAAGAAGGCAAGAACCGCAGTTATCTTTTGGCTCTTTTTCTTTGGCTTCTCAAGTTGGGCATCAAGATCCATCCTTAGGCCCCATCTATATTAACGATGCGATCAGAAAAGAATTGCAGATTTTCCGCAGAACCTGCATGGCTTAAATGGTCAAGTGATGCCACAGGAGGCTTTAACTCCTGCGATAAACGCTTCCTGCCCGGCAGCACAAGTAAAGTGCCTCCAGAGCTCTTGCCCAACGGGGTCCCATTGCTCATGGTCGGCCTTTATACGACGATGCTCGCCGAACCGCGCGAAAATAAATGCCAGCAGATCAGCCCAGGTTCTCTTGGGAGCATTTGGTGGGAGGGAAGGTGCGAAGCGGGTACCCACAAAAAACAGAGATGCGAATAGGTGTTCGTCGCTGTAGCATCCATCTTGGAGTAAAGCTGAGGTAACGGCTGTAATCTTCGATGAAGGAAATGGCCCCAAATCCTGAACCAGGGCCAACAACGCTGACCCTTTTTCTTGGTGATTCTCTCTCCAGCTGGTGTTCAACTCGCATACCCCACGCTTTACCTCTGCTATCAGAAAGTAAGGGTGGTCCTGTAACCTCTTGAAAATTCCCTCATCAGCTCCAGGCCCATCTGGGAACTCAGCACGGTAAGGAAATCTGATGCCCACGATGTCACCATCAGTGAGTTGGCTTCCCCTGCGTGTAGGGTGAACCACGAAGTTAGTAATAGTAAAGAAACCGTTGAGCCGCAGATACCAGTGAGCGAGATCCTCTGGCTTAATCACTTGTCGCGTCTCGCTTTTAGATGGAACTCCCGCATGAACAGAGGTGGCTCCGCTGGATTGGACAGAATGTTCCGTTCCTTAAGTGGCGCCTCGCGGTGTTCTGCCTACGCGGCGGTGTACCGTGCGGGCAGGTTGTCAAAGTACACTCCATCCGGCGTA
>JAHFEW010000123.1 GCA_023248215.1 Nitrospira sp. | reverse complement strand
CAGCTTGGCCTTGCTGAACGTCTGCCCGTCGATCACGATGTAGTTCGGTTCAAGTCCCATACGGCCCTCCATCTGCGCGGACTATAGCAACTCTCTTTTTGAACCGCAAACCAGCCACTCGTTGCCCTGCCATGCGTCATTGGGCATAGATCATAAGCTCTTGCTCCTATCCCTCAGCACCCAGGACTCAACGCTCAGCACTCCGTTTTTGAAGCTGCTTTCTTGTGGGGGAAGGCGTATTCTTCGGCACATTTAGCAGGTTTTTATGGCAAAGCTTACTCTCAGCCAGCTGTCCAGTCTCCTCTTCCGCGCATGCGACGACCTGCGCGGGAATATGGATGCGTCCGAATACAAAGAATACATCTTCGGCATGCTCTTCCTGAAACGATTGAGCGATCTCTTCGATCAGGAACGAGAGCACATTGCCAAGGACCTGAAGGCAAGGGGGATGTCCGACGCAAAAATCGCTGTCCAACTCGTCAATCCCGACAAATACACCTTCTGGGTTCCGGAGGCTGCGCGCTGGTCGAAGATTCGCCATCTCAAGACCAACGTCGGCTCTGGTCTCAATAAAGCGCTTGAAGCCCTCGAAGACGCCAACGTCGATGCCCTGCAAGACGTGCTCAAACACATCAACTTCAACCGCAAGATCGGCCAGCGCACGCTGGACGACGACACGCTCGCCAACTTTGTGCAGAACTTCGAGAAGATTCCGCTCCGCGACGAGAATTTCGAGTTTCCCGATCTGCTTGGCGCAGCCTACGAATACCTCATCAAGTTTTTCGCCGACTCGGCGGGGAAAAAGGCCGGCGAGTTTTACACCCCAGCCGATGTCGTGCGGACCCTCGTGGAGATTGTCGATCCCCAGCCGGGGATGAGCATCTACGATCCGACCTGCGGGTCAGGCGGCATGCTGATTCAGACGCGCGATTATGTCCGTGAGTGCGGAGGCAATCCGAAGGATGTGTCGTTCTTCGGCCAGGAGAGTATCGGGACCACCTGGTCCATCTGCAAAATGAATATGCTGCTGCACAACATTCCCGACGCCGACGTCCGCCAGGAAGATACCCTTCGCCATCCGCAACACAAGGCGGAGAACAACGAACTCAAGCGCTACGACCGTGTCCTTGCCAATCCCCCTTTCAGTCAGAACTACATCAAGAAAGACATCGAGTACCCAGGCCGCTTCGCCGTGTGGCTGCCGGAAAAGAGCAAGAAAGCCGATCTCATGTTCGTCCAGCACATGCTGGCCGTGCTGAAGGCGGACGGGAAGATGGCCACTATCATGCCGCACGGCGTGCTCTTCCGGGGCGGGGAGGAACGAGAGGCGCGGAAGCATTTCATCGAACGAGGTTGGTTGGAAGCAGTGATCGGCCTGCCTGCCGGATTATTCTATGGCACGGGCATTCCGGCCTGTGTGCTGGTGATGAACAAGAAGGATGCCGCCACCCGCAAGCACGTCTTCTTCATCAACGCTGATCGCGAGTACCGCGAGGGGAAGGCGCAGAACTTTCTGCGTTCCGAAGACATCTCCAAGATCGTCCACGTCTATCGCCAGCGGAAGAATGTTGAAGGCTATGCGCGACTTGTCCCGGCGAGCGAGATCGAAGGCGAAGACTACAACTGCAACATCCGGCGCTACGTGGACAACGCCCCGCCGCCTGAGCCGCACGATGTGCGCGCGCATCTGCACGGTGGCGTGCCGGTGGTGGAAATCGACGCGCTCGAACATTACTGGAGCAACTATCCAGGTTTGCGCGAACGGGTGTTCGTTCCACGACAACAAGACAAGACCTATGCTGATTTCTCGCCAGCTGTCACCGATCGCCGAGCATTAGCCAATCTGGTGAAGAGTGATCCCGGCGTCGCCAAGTCTCATAGCCGCTTTATTGATCGGCTGGACTCCTGGTGGAAGGAGAATCTCCCGCTCGTCGAAGCCCTCGCGCCGAAGAATAGTCATAAGGGCAATGTCTATGAGCTACGCCGCACGCTATTAGCCAGCGCGGCCAAGGCATTTGCGAAACAAGATCTACTCACCGAGCACCAGATTCGTGGCGCATTGGCCAGCTATTTTGAGTTTTTCAAACCGGAGTTCAAGTCGATTGCCTTCAGCGGGTGGGGACCGGAACTGATTCCAGACGACGAGATTCTCCACAGCCAGTTCCCTGAGATTCTCGCCGACATGGGGCAGAAACGGATTCGATTGGCCGAACTCTCCGCCCTCTTTGCCGCTGCCGATGAAGAGGACTACGAAGACAGCGATGAGACCGGTGTCTTGCCTGACACTGACGTGAAGGCGCTTAAAGCAGAACTGAGGGAAGCCAATGCCCAGGCAAAACTGGCGAAGCGAGAGAAGCGCGATCCCTCAAAGTTTGACGCGCGTGCGCAGGCCGCCGAACAACGGCTCGCCAAGCACAAAGCGCTAGAGGACGAGGCGAAACAGTTAAAGGCCGACCTGCGCGCCACGGAAAAGAAGGAAGAGGAACTTGTGGCTGCCGCCCGCGAAAAGATCACTCGCGACGAAGCCCGCCGTGTGATTCTCGATCTCCTGCATCGGATTCTTGTGCAGACCTACGAACGCTACCTCCGCGCCGACCAACGAGCTTGCGTCGCCGCATTGGAGAATCTGCATGCAAAATACGCCGTGACCGCAAAAGCGATCGAGCGAAAGCGAGATGCCGAAGCGGCGAAACTGAATAAGTTTCTAGCGGAGCTGGGATATGATTGAATCAATTAGCCTCTCCGAACTTGTCGACGTGAGGCGACATCTTATTGATCCACGCCTTTATCCTAAAGAAACATTTTACTATTACAGCATGCCAGCGTTTGATGAATACGGGCAACCTGAAGTTGTTCTGGGAAGTCAGATCGATAGCTCCAAGTTCATCATTGAGTCCGATGCGCTATTAATTTCTAAACTCAATCCACGGATCAAGAGAGTTTGGCGAGTTCAAAATGATGGGTTATTGCGCTCGATTTGCTCCACCGAGTTCGTGGATGTTGTTCCGAAAAATCTTCAGACCACGGATTTTCTTTTTCAACTTCTTTTGTCAGACAATATTTACAGGATTCTTGAACGCAATGCCGAGGGGACGACTAATAGTCATGTCCGTTATAAACCAAGTTTGCTTGTAAATATCACGCTTGACTCAGGACCGGAAAAGCAAGACTGGCCGTACATTGCTAATGCGTTAAGCTCACTTGATCGGCAAATTGAGCAGACGGAGACGCTGATTGCGAAGTATCAGCAGATCAAAGCGGGGCTGATGCAGGACCTGTTCACCCGTGGCGTCACCCCCGACGGCCACCTCCGCCCGACTCGCACCCAAGCTCCCCACCTCTATAAAGACTCCCTCCTCGGCTGGATTCCGAAAGAGTGGGAGGTTAAACGGTTGGGGGTAATTCTAAAGGAGTGTGGAGGCTACCTTCAGACTGGCCCTTTCGGAAGTCAGCTTCACGCTCACGAGTATGAGCACGAAGGCGTGCCTGTGGTCATGCCGCAGGACATCAATGATGGAGTCATCTCGATCGATCAGATTGCCAGGATTGTCGAACGCAAAGCCGAGGAGCTTTTCCGCCACCGGATGCGCGTCGGAGATGTAGTGATTGCAAGACGGGGCGAGCTTTCACGAGCAGCAGCAATCGACGACTCCCACGAAGGCTGGCTCTGCGGAACTGGGTGTTTTGTGCTTCGCCTTGGTCGTAACGCACTGCATTCTGACTTCGCTGCATGTGTTTACCGCCATGACCTGATTCAGCGGCAGATTGCGGGAGTGGCGGTGGGCACAACGATGCCCAGCCTGAACAACACGGTGATGGAGCGACTGTTCTTCCCTCTCTGCGATCCTGAGGAGCAGTTGAGGATTACTGAACGGCTCGATAACTTCGACCAACTTCTATGGTTTACACAGAGTCGAGTATCCAAACTCCGTCAACAAAAGCAGGGCCTCATGCAGGACCTCCTGACCGGCCGCGTGCGTGTGAAGGTGGCGGAATCGGAGAAGACGGCATGAACCGGAAGCGCTCCAAGACTTCCGTGCCGAAGAAGAAGGCCACGGTGTCTCGTAGGGTGAAGCCCGCGACCACACCCGCTCTCACCAGCGCTGGGTTATTGCCGGAGCTGCGGGAGCTGATCGCCGCTTCGCGCCAGTCTGTCGCGCGCGGGGTGAACAGCGCCTTGGTGCAGCTCTATTGGCAGATCGGATACCGCATTCGGCAGGACATCCTCAAGGAACAGCGTGCCGAGTATGGGGCGGAGATTGTCCAATCACTGACTGGACAATTGACGGCTGAGTTTGGCCGGGGTTTCAGCCGGAGTAATTTGTTCAACATGATTCGTTTCGCCGAGGTGTTTCCGGACCGGAAGATTGTGTCAGCGCTGATGACACAATTGGGATGGACGCACTTCGTGCAGATCATTCCCATGGACGATCGGCTGAAGCGCGACTTCTACGCCGAAATGTGCCGGATCGAGGGCTGGAGCACCCGTCTGCTGCAGCAGAAGATTGACGGCCTGCTCTATGAGCGCACCGCGCTGTCGAAGAAGCCCGCGAAGCTGATCGAACAGGAGCTGAAGATGCTGCGAGCGGAGGATAAGCTGACGCCCGACCTCGTCTTCAAAGACCCGTACGTGCTCGATTTCCTCGGACTGCGAGATACCTATTCGGAGAAAGACCTGGAGGCGGCGCTGCTGCGGGAGATTGAGCGGTTCCTGCTGGAGCTGGGCGCGGGCTTTGCCTTTGTGGAGCGGCAGAAGCGGATCGTGGTGGATGGCGAGGATTTCTATCTGGACCTGCTCTTTTACCATCGGCGGTTGCGGCGGCTGGTGCTGGTGGAACTGAAACTGGGCGTCTTCAAAGCGGCAGACTTCGGCCAAACGCAACTCTACTTGCGCTGGCTGGACCGGTTTGAGCGCCAAACCGGGGAGGAGCCGCCCATTGGGCTCATTCTGTGCGCCGGGAAATCACGCGAGCGCATTGAGCTGCTGGAGCTTGAACAGAGCGGCATCCGCGTGGCGCAATACCTGACCGAGCTGCCGCCCAGGGAAATTCTTCAGCAACGCTTCCATGAGGCCGTGGCTCAGGCCCGGGCGAGGCTGGAGCATCGCAACGGAGAGTCCCAGCGCTAACCCCATGTCTGAATATCTCCACGTCGAAAAGCCGTTTCTTGATCAATTGGCCATATTGAGCTGGACGGTCATCGACCAGGGACAGGGTCTCATTCCCTCCGATCCGGCAACCAGCTTGCGCACGAGTTTTCGCGAATGGCTGCTTCCTGACGTTTTCCGGAACGCCGTGCGGGCGCTGAACTGCCATCCTGACGGTCAGGAGTGGCTGACGGCTCGCCAGCTGGATGATCTCCGCGACCAACTGCTGCGACATCCGAGCCGCACCTTGCTGGAGGCCAACGAGGCGGTGCACAAGCTCCTGTTCAAGGCCCAGGTGGACGTGAACGAACTCACCGGCGAGCCAGACCCGGTGGTGCAGTTGATTGATTTTTCCCATCCGGAGCGAAACGTCTTTCACGCCATCAATCAATTCCGCATCGATACGCCAGGCTGCGTGAAGAGTTGCATCATCCCGGACATCGTCCTCTTTGTGAACGGCATTCCGCTGGTGGTCGTCGAGGCAAAGATCGGCGACCCCAATACCGCTAACCCGCTGCACGCCGCATTTGAGCAATTGCTCCGTTATAGGAATGCGCGTCCTGAGACGACCACAGCCGGACTGCGCGAGGGCGAGCCGCGCCTGTTCCATTCCAATCTGCTGCTCGTCAGGACCTGCGGTGAGAAGGCGGAGTTCGGCACAGTTACATCCGGTCACGAGCATTTTCATGCCTGGAAAGACATCTGGCCTGAGACTCGCCGCACGTATCGGCCGCCCCTTGGCGTGGAGCGTGAGCAGGAGGTGATGATCCAGGGGCTGCTTGCTCCAGACACCTTGCTGGATGTGCTGCGGACCTGCACGGTTTTTATGGATACGGATGACGGCAGGCGGGTGAAGGTGATCTGCCGCTATCAGCAATACCGCGCGGCGCGCCGTATCGTGGAACGTCTGCGGACCGGACAGACGGCTGAAGAACGGTCTGGCGTGGTCTGGCATACGCAAGGTTCGGGCAAATCGCTCACGATGGTGTTTGTCGCTCGGATGCTTCGTGCCTCGGCGGACCTCGCTGATTTTAAGATTCTGCTGGTCAACGATCGCGTGGATCTTGAGGAACAGCTGTCCGCCACGGCCAGGCTGATCGGCGGCAAGGTGCATGTGATCGACAGCACGGCCCAATTGCGTACGCACCTGAGCACCGATGCCTCTGACGTGAACATGGTGATGGTTCACAAATTCATGGAACGGGTGGAAGAATTGCCGTTGATGGTGGCTGAGGCGCTGACGGTGTACCGCAAGCTCCCTGCGGCGGAGACGTTTGGCGTGGTGAACCGGTCGGCGCGCATTCTCTTGATGATCGACGAGGCCCATCGCACTCAGAGCTCCGATCTCGGGGACAATCTGTTTGAGGCCTTTCCGAATGCGACGCGCATTGCTTTCACCGGGACGCCGCTCATTACGGAGCAGCATGGCGCCAGGCGGACGGTGAAGCGGTTCGGTGATTACATCGATACCTACAAGCTCATGGATGCCGTGCATGATGGCGCGACGCTGCAAATTCTCTATGAAGGGCGCACGGCGGATATGGCGCTGAAAGACAAGCACGGGTTTGACACGAAGTTTGAAGATCTCTTCCGCGAGCGGACGGAGGCGGAGCTGCTCGCGATCAAAAAGAAGTACGCGGCGAGCGGGGACATTCTCGAAGCGGAGAAGCGCATCGGCGCGATTGCGCGCGATTTGGTCGGCCATTATATCGACAATATCCTGCCGGACGGGTTCAAGGCGCAGGTGGTGTGCCATTCCAAACTGGCGGCGATTCGTTACCAGAAAGCTATCCGGGAAGCGCTGACGGAGCGGCTGGATTGTGAGCGGCTGAAGCCGCAGCCGGATGCCGAACTGATCCGGCGCATCGCGTTCCTGAAGGCGGTCGTCGTCGTGTCTTCCGATGCGACGAACGAGCTGGCTGTCATCACCGAGGCCCGCAAGGAGGCCAAGCGCTGGAACGCGGTTGAGAACTTCTGCAAGCCCTTCGACTTCGATGACCCGGATAAGGACCTGACCGGCATCGCCTTTCTCATCGTCTGCGACATGTTGCTGACCGGCTTCGATGCGCCAGTGGAACAGGTCATGTATATCGACAAGCGCTTGAAGGAGCACAATCTCTTGCAAGCTATTGCGCGAGTGAACCGAGTCGCGTCGGGCAAGTCGCGGGGGTTTATTGTGGATTACATCGGGCTGGCCAATCACCTAACCGAGGCGTTGCGTATCTACGAAGAGGAAGATGCCCAAGATATTCAGCAGGGGCTCAAGGACCTCCTTACTGAATTGCCGATTCTCGAAGAGCGGTATCAACGGCTCTTGCAACACTTCTGGTCGGCCGGTGTGCCGCAGATCGAGGATTGTGTGAAGGGGCACCTCGCGACGCCACAGGCCGACGTTGCCGTGGTGCATGCGGCCGTCAGCGCGATGAAGGACCTCAAGCGCCGGGCTGACTTTGACGTCTATCTGAAGACCTTTCTCCAAAGCCTGAACCTCATCCTGCCGCATGAGGCCGGGCATTCGTATCGTGGCCCGGCGCGGCGGTTCGGCTATCTCCTGCGCATGGTCAAGGAACGGTATAAAGACGACTCGCTGGATATCGCCGATGCCGGGGCGAAGGTGAAAACGCTGATTAATGAGCACTTAATTGATCTCGGCATCAACCCGAAGATTCCGCCGACCGAATTGCTGTCCGCTGATTTCATGGCCAATGTCCGGAAGCATGCTGATGGCGATCCCGAAGCGAAGGCCAGCGAGATGGAGCACGCTCTCCGTAAGCACTGCACGGTTCACTTCGACGAAGATCCCGCGTTCTATAAGCGGCTGAGTGACAAGCTGGAGAAGCTGATTCGGGAGCACAGCGACAACTGGGATGCGCTCGCCGAAGGCTATGAGCAGCTCCGTGCCGAGGCTGTGGCGGGTCGCACAGACGTGATCGAAGGGCTCACGAAGGAGGCCACGACTTTCTATGACTATGTGGCACAGCTAGCCTTTGATGGCGGCGATGTGCCGGCAGAATACCGGCAACGCTTGAAGGATCTGATGGTGCGCATCGTGGAGATCTTGCAGAAGACCATCGGTATCATCGACTTCTGGAAGAAGCCTATCGAAGTGAAGAAGCTTCGTGGCAATCTCGATACGGAGATTTTACTGACGAACATTCCGCAACTGGTTGAGTGTCATGAACGGATCGCAGTTGAGCTTGTTAAGCTGGCGGAAAAACGAGATCGGGACCTGACAACGTGAAGGCGTCACACGATCACGATATCTCCTATGAAGTCGTGCGCAGTCGGCGCGCGACGGCTGACATTGTCATTGAGCGCGACGGCCGGGTGCTCGTGCGCGCCCCTGAAACAATTCCACATCAGAGGATTGAGGATATCGTTGAGGCAAAGCGGTATTGGATTTACAAAACTCTTGCGGAGTGGCGCGATCTCAACGCCACTCGGGTCTTGCGCGAGTATCGCAATGGCGAGGGGTTCCTCTACCTCGGACGTTCCTACCGGCTCTCCCTCGTCGCAGACCAGGACGAGCCGCTGTTGCTAAAAGGAGGACGGTTTTGTTTGCGCCGGGACTTAGCAGACCAGGGGGAAGTGGCTGCCGCAAAGTCCGCTTTTCGCGATTACTTCATCGCGCGCGGCCGCGAGCGTATGACCCAGCGAGTGCGCTATTACGCGCCAAAGGTCGGGATTACACCCCGCGACATCGATGTGCGAGAACTTGGTCACCGTTGGGCTTCTTGCTCACCAAAAGGCAACCTCGCTTTTCATTGGAAGTGCATGATGGCCCCTCCCACCATCATTGATTACATCGTGGTGCACGAACTCTGTCACGTGCACTGTATGGACCACACTCAGGCCTTCTGGAATGAGATGGACAAGGTGATGCCTGACTTCCATGAGCGAAAGGAATGGCTGAAGAAGAATGGTGCGGCCATGGATCTGTAAGCCGCGGACCCTCCGCATGCTTCGGGTTGCCTCTCATCATCAGTTCCATGAGATGATCACTGTCGCTGTGAACCTGTGATTCTCCATTGCACTCAGAAGCTGGCTGCGCGGATTCCCTCCACCACCGATTCGCCTGATCCAGAGGCTGGACTTGATGGCCAGTCTGGTCCCCTGAGCAGCTGGCACGCTCAGCTTCTCACCCTGGATCGTCGGCAGTGTGTGTTGTTCCGCCACGACGCGACTCGCTATGTGCTCTTTCCTCCCGGCTT
>JAHFEW010000012.1 GCA_023248215.1 Nitrospira sp. | reverse complement strand
CCTTCACACGGAAGAGGCCACTGGTTCGATACCAGTATCGCCCACCATTCTGCCACTACACAGTCCCAGCACCTCCTTCATCCCCCAACAGCTCAATTCCTCTGGGTTTCCCCTGGTGGGTGCCGGAGACTTCCTCGACTGGACAGAATCAAAACCCTGCGCTAGACTTTCCTTACAGGGACAGACCCCGTCCTTTCGAATGTTCCTACAGAAGAAAGAGAGGGATTGTATGCGCGGAACTGTGGCAACGATCATATTGGGACTGCTTGTGACGACCGGCTGTTCGAGCACCAATCAGATGACCACGCAGGATCAGAACTACAACGCGCCGCTCAGCATCTACAGCGCGATGGATAGTACCTCCCTGGTCTATTCCGATCCTGCGGCCGCCTCACAGGCTAACGACAATCCCTTTCGATGGCTCGGATTCATACTCCATCCGGTCGGTCACGTCATTGACTACACAGTGAACCGCCCGCTGTATGCCATCGGCAGACACGCACCGTATCCCTTCGGATACACCCCTGAAGACTCCATGATCGATTCACAGCGTCGGTAAGTTTGTTCGACACCTCGCCGGCCGGGTCGTCTCCCGGCCGGTGAGGCCATACGCTCTCTTTCACCCCCCTCTTCCATTCGCATCTCATTCGCCCTTTGAGGTATGCTCCATTTCTTGAGGGTGCTCGCCACATCGAAATGAGGCATCCAATCCGATCATGCGTCCTTCATTACTCCTCTTGCTCGCGCTTTCAGCCGTTTGTGCATTATGGGCCGGGTGCGAGACTCCGCCTCCGGCACGACTGCCGCTTCCCCCATCGGAAAGCGACCTTGACTTACTGAAGTCCACCAAACTCTGCGATTCACGCAAGACATTCCTTGAGGCACATCCTGCCGTCGTTCCTCACGTTCAGGCATGGGGCAGCGGTGAAGAACTCCGCATCCCTCCGGAACAGAGCTTCTCCAAGAGCGAGGAGTCGTACTTTTTCGATGAGGACGGAACATTGGTCGGGACGTTGTTCGTCTTTCGCTCAGGGCTCGATCTTGCCCCCTACAAAACGCTCCGACGTACCCTGTCCCAGCTCAAACCCAGCCTAGAGTTCTATCTGACAGTAGCGCAGTTGGCCGATCGTCAGAATATGGCGTCTAGCACTCTCTACGACACGGGCGATGAAAAGACCACGACGCGTTATCTCGTGCTGGGGGATCGAACCGCTCCGAGTCTTCTTGAAGCCTCCTTTACGATCGATCCGTACGTGAAACTCTTTTCCCCCTACCGCAAAGAGTTTCTTGACCGTCTCCGCAATACCACACAACAAGCAGATGGCCAGCATCTCGACACACAGGGGGCGGAAGACAAGGAGCCATTCGCGTCCCTTCAACAGTTCGCACGAGGTCAGACCGCCCAACTTGCCTATTGTGGAACAAAAAACCATGTCATCGCCCTCGATGCCTACCAAAAGGCGAGCGTCCTAGGATTCACCAACAAGGTCTGGCAAGCAGAACTCAACCACCGCCTCGGCGTATCCTGGGAAGCCACCGGCAACCTGGAGAAGGCCAAAACTGAACTGCTGGCATCATTGGCGAAACGTCCGAATTCTCCGGAAGTGTTCAACAACCTCGGCAACGTGTACGGAAAGTTAGGCGATAAACAGAATGCCCTGGCCTCATTCGAGAGGGCTGTCTTGCTGCGTCCCAACTATGCCATCGCCCGCTTCAACATGGCCGAGGCCATCGCGGAAGCCAACCCGAAACGGGCCATTACGGAATACGAGACCTACCTGGCCCTCGTCGAAGGCCTTCCCGACGAAGCCGACCGATCCGCACTCGCCCAGAAACGTGTGAAAGAGCTCAAACACTAGTGCGCGCGAGGAACGGGAGCGAGACAGCACCCGCTCGACATGGGCCGGGAAAGGTTAAAGGACCTGAGGATTAGCGGGGGGACTTTTCTTCTGCTTCCTGACTCGTCTTACACTCGATACACAACGTCGTGACCGGGCGAGCTTTCAGACGCTTGTAGGGAATATCCCCGCTACAGCGCTCGCAAATACCGTAGGTCTGCGTGGCAAATCGATTCAGCGCTTCATCGATCTTCTTGAGCAGTTTCTGCTCGCGCTCTCGAATGCGAAATGAGAAGTGCTGGTCGGCTTCGGCGGAAGCCTGGTCGCTCACGTCTGGGAAAATCTCCAGGCCTGTCGGACTTGTCAGCACCACTCCGGCTTCAGCCAGAATCGCGGCACGCTGACCCTCGAGGTCCCGTAGGATATCGGGATACTTGACCCCGTTCGGCTTGGCGGGCTTCTGTCGATCGGTGGTGGACTTTTTCGCCGGAGTCTTCATTGAATACTCGGTATCGTTACGCCGGTATCGTCGTCAGACCTTGCACAGAATTTTGACTATACCAGTCTCAATTGAAAGGGGTCAATCGGTTCCGCGCTGTTGAGACCGATCACAATCGCGCCTCACTCTTCCCTCACAAATCCCTAAGATCAGGAGGCTAGGGTCAGAGATCTCTCCTGCCTTCGATTGACTTCACCAGGGTGACCTCGTCCGCATATTCGATATCCATCCCGACTGGAATCCCATAGGCGATACGCGAGACCCGTACATGGTGCGGCTTCAACAGTCGGGTTAGATAGATGGCAGTCGCCTCACCTTCGATCGTGGGGTTAGTGGCGACAATGACCTCCTCCACCCCTCCCGCCTTGACTCGATCAAGCAGTTCCTCTGCGCGAATGTCCGATGGCCCGACGCCATCCAGCGGTGACAAAACCCCAAGCAGGACATGGTACAGACCTCGGTACCCACCGGCTCGCTCGATCGCATATAGCGTGCTCGGTTCCTCAATCACGAGAATCTTGCTGCGATCCCGTTTGGGATCCCGGCAGAACTCGCAGAGCTCTTCTTCTGCAATATTGCGACATTGGCGACAAAACGACAGCCCATCCTTCACGGCCTGAATCGCTTCGGCTAGCCGCAGGGCATCTTCCCGTTCCGACTTCAAAATATGAAAGGCCAGCCGCTGTGCACTTTTCTGGCCAATCCCAGGCAAACGGACCAACTCGCGCACCAATTTCGCCAACAACCCTTGCTGATCAACGCTCATGAAGCATGTTCACATGTGGTGATGGCATAAGAGGGCGGCTGGTCATCCACGCTGCCCAACCAGAATGAGCGAACCAGCACTCTCAAAAGAGGCCGGGAATCTTCATCCCGCCCGTCACAGCCTTCATCTCTTCGGCCATCATGTCGCGGGATTTTTTGAGCGCGTCATTGCCGGCGGCCACCACCAAGTCTTGCAGCATGTCGACATCCCCGGCCTTCACGACCTCCGGATCGATCTTCACGCTCAACAGATCCATGGCCCCATTGACCGTCACCGTCACAATCCCACCACCCGCGGTCCCTGAGACAGTCCTAGCTGCCGCTTGCTCCTGCACTTTGGCCATTTGCTCCTGCATGGCCTGCGCTTGCTTCAAGATATTAGACATGTTCCCAAACGGACTCTTCATTCCTGCACCTCCTGCACCGGAGCGGTCGTCCGAACCTCCGCCAGTTCTCCACCGAACATCTCCAGCGCTTGCTTGACAAGGGGATGAGCTTTCGCCTGTTGCGTCAAAATCAGGCGCTGTTCTTGTTCCTTCGCGACCCGTATCTGCTTCATCGTGGGAGCGACCCCTGGCTCCTGCTCTGTCACTTCGACAATTCGAATTCGTAATGCGCAACCGTAGAGGCGTTCTCCCAACGCCGCCAAGGCCCGGAGATTGTCTTCTTTCTCCAACATCGCCCGGGCCACGGTCGCCTGCTTTGCAAACCCCAGCGTAATCAATGGCCCTTCCATGCCGACCAATCGGCCCATTTCAAGAAAGGGTGCGATATTCGGATGATTCGCCGTGACCGCCTCTTGAAATTGCTCCCAATTCACGTCCACCGCGGCAGGCGATACCGTGGGAATGGCCGCCGGTTCACGTACCTGCTGAACCGGCTCGGATGGAGTCGGGGCGATCCCTGGAGTCGACGTGCGAGGAGCTGGTCTCTGGGCAGAAGATGCTGCCGTGTCAGTAGGAGGTATGATTGATGATGCCTTCGGAGCGCTCCTGCTGGCAGCAGGCGCCTCCTTTGCTGCATCCTGGCTCACCCTCCTCGTGCCGCCTCCCCTGGTCGCGCCAGACTGCCCCGCTCTATCCGGCGACTGCGAAGACGCTTGGCCGCTCAGTCGGCCGTCGGCTGACAGTTTGTCCGGCTGAGAAGCCAGGACGGTCACTGCAGCGAGACCATTGGAGACTCGCAACAGGCGGGTGGCGCGCACCGCCGCCGTTTCCAACACAAACCGCGGATGAGCACTCACCCGCAAACTATCTTCCGCCGCCGTACACATCCGAAACAATTCCTGCAATTGCTCGACGGTGAACCGCTCCGCATCGCGGGCCAACTGAACCAGATCCTCTTCAGATGCCTCGATGAGCCCCCGCAACTCCGGCCCTGACGGGACCACCGCTGCGACCAACATGTTCCGCACGTATTCCACAAGATCGGCGCAGTAGGCGCGCACATCGTGCCCTTGATCCAACAATCCGGCGATCACCTGCAACGCCTTGGGACTGTCTTGCTCGATCACGGCTTCGATCATGGCCCGCACACGTTCCTGAGGAACTGCGCCCAGCAGGGCCTCAAGATCCTGATGGCGAATCGTCTTGCCGCCGAAAGCAATGATCTGATCCAACAGACTGAGCCCGTCGCGCATGCTACCTTCGCTGGCACGCGCCAAGGCCATCAGGCTCCGATCTTCGATGGCCAGCCCGTCCTCCTCCGCGACATGCCGGAGCCGCTGCACAATCTCGACTTTAGAAATGCGGCGAAAGTTGAAATGCTGACAGCGCGATAGGATCGTCGCGGGAATCTTATGAATTTCCGTCGTCGCGAAGATGAACACGACATGGGCAGGGGGCTCCTCCAGCGTTTTCAATAGAGCGTTGAACGCCGAATTGGAGAGCATGTGCACTTCGTCGATGATATAGACACGATACTGCCCCCGGAACGGGGTGAATTTCACGTTCTCGCGAATCTCACGAACATCGTCGACGCTGGTATTCGACGCCCCGTCGATCTCGACCACATCCACCGATGTCCCCTGCGTAATCTCCACGCAATTCGCACAGGCATTACAGGGAGTCCCCGTCGGTCCTTGCTCGCAATTGAGCGCCTTCGCCAAGATACGTGCGACCGTCGTTTTTCCGACGCCGCGCGTGCCGGAGAACAGAAAGGCATGGGCGATCCGCTTCGTCGCGATCGAGTTCATCAACGTCTGCACGACGTGCGGCTGCCCGATCACATCGTCAAACGTCCCGGGCCGGTATTTTCTCGCGGAAACTTGATAATCCATCTTGTGGCGTCGATCGTTCTGCGTGAGGCGTATCTCGTCCGTCATTGAGACGCTTCAGGAATGACGTGTCACGAGATACGTCATCGAAGAAGTGGGGCCAGGTGATCCTGCGGCACACAGAACGAACCGCTTACCGTTGCTTCCTTCCGGACCTGGCGGGATTCACAGGGTTCTGTTGCACAGGGCCCGGCCCCGATCACACTCGTAGGTCCTATCCGGTCGCCAACCATCATGCTCGTGGCTGGCGATCGAGCGAGCTCTGTATGGCGGAGAGGGTGGGATTCGAACCCACGGTCCCGTTACCGAGACGCATGCTTTCCAAGCATGTCGATTCGTCCACTCTCGCACCTCTCCGCGATCGGACGACTTTAAGGAATCGCATCTTATCACGCAGGTATGTGAGCGGCAAGGTAAGGCCTGGACTTCAGAAACCAATCAGTCATGGGGCCTGAGGGTGTGCCGGTTCTCGGCAACCGAGGCGTCCCGCCCTACCGCTCAACACGTGGGACGCGCCCTTCAACCATTGACCCATCTGTCGGGCGTTTCTATACTGCGGGACTATTTTAGTGGAGGTGCCTGATGAAAATCCTGATCGGGATCGGTGTGGTCATTCTGTTGCTCATCATCCTGATCGTGGCCCTGCCGTTCCTCATCGACCTGAATAAATACCAAGATCGCTACCGGCCGTTGATCGAAGAGGCGCTGAACCGCAAAATCGAACTCAAGGATATTCGCCTCACCATCTGGCCGCGCATCGGCGCACGTATCGGCGGATTTATTGTCCAGGACGATCCGGCCTTCCGCACCGGCCCCTTCGCGTCCCTCTCATCGCTGGATGTCGGAGTAAAACTTCTTCCGTTGTTCGGGGGCAAGGTCGACGTGGAGGAAATTACCCTGCGCGATCCCGTCATCACCGTCCTGAAAAACGCGCGAGGCCAGTTGAACGTTTCCACCATCGGTGCCAAACCACCGGCTCCGCCCCCGAAACCTGAAGTGCCCAGCCAGCCGGCGGGCAGTCCGCTCCAAGCCCTGGCCCTCTTTGCTGTAGACCGAGTCTCGATCGACGGCGGAAAACTGACCTACCGCGACGAATCCACCCCGAAACCGACGGAGTACACCGTCCACGATCTCGAGTTTCTGCTCACATCGGTGCATCTCGGCGAGAGTCCCACCGTACACCTGGGCGCCACCGTACAGCCCTATAACCTTCCGATGCGACTCGACGGCACGTTCGGACCACTCGTGGAAACCCTCGATCTGAAATCATTCGCCTTCAACCTCGAACTGGGCAAGATCGTATTGAGCCTCAAAGGACGGGCCCTAGGCGGGAACCTGGACGCTACCATCGCGGCCCTGCAAATCGACACAGCCGACCTGCCCGTCAAACTCCCGCTGACGAAACCAGTCCAGGTCAAGGATCTACATCTCACCCTCCACGCCCAGTACCCGATTCCGCCTGATACCCCTCCCGCCAGCAGCCAGGTAGACCTGACCGATCTGGGCATGACCGTGGTGATGGGTGACTCCACGATCAATGTGAAAGGCACCGCGGCCAAAGGCATGGCGAATCTGACGGCCGCGTCGGCGAGCATCAATTCATCGGACCTGCCGGTTGCAATCCCCCTCGCCAAGCCGATTGAACTGAAAAACCTTCATGTGAGCCTGCGCGCCAAGTATCCGCCCAAGGAAGGTGCCACGCCGCTTGAACTGGCAGAAGTCCCGGACCTGGGATTGATCGTCGCCATGGGAAGCTCACGTATCGATGTGAAAGGGTCGGTCCTCGGCGGACTGGCCAAACTCACAGCCAGTTCAAAGTTCGTCAATACCGCGGACCTTCCGCTGGCACTCCCGCTAAAAAAACCAGTGGAGATCAAAGACCTGCAGGCCACCGCAGAAATGAAAGGGCAGGACGCGCGACTCAGTAATCTCTCGCTCCAACTCTTTGACGGATTCCTGCGCACACAGGGGACTCTAGGCCTCGGGACCACGACGCCGCCCTTCAGCGGCACGGTTTCGCTGCAAGGGCTCCAACTCGGGCCCGCCCTCCAGGCCGTCGGCACCGATCAGATTTCCATGAGCGGCACGGCCGTAGCCGAGCTGGCGGTAAGCGGGCGTGGGTTCACCCATCCCGACCTCGTGAGGGCGCTCGCGGGAACCGGGCGCGTGGCGGTGAAAGAGGGCAAGATTGATGGGATTAATTTGCTGCAGGAGGCGGCGATATTGCTCAAAGTAGTGGGCGTGTCGCTGGACAATGTCAAAGCCACGGCCTTCTCAACGATCGAAAGCGAGTTCGCCGTGAAACAAGGCCTCATCGCCGTCCAACGGTTGCTCATGGACAGCCATGATTTTCAGGCCACAGGCGGCGGCACGATCGGCCTCGATCACTCTTTGAATATGAAACTGAATCTGAATCTCTCCCCAGCCTTGAGCCAAAAAATTGCGGCTGGCTCCCCTATTGCGAGAGTGGCGTTGAGCGGCGGCCGTCTCTCGCTCCCGCTGCTCATTACCGGGAGCACGCAGGCCCCTTCCTATGGGCTCGACACCAAAATGTTTGCCGGCAAGGTACAGGAGCAGGTCAAAGAGAAGGTCAAAGGCGCGATCGGAGACCTCTTGAAAGGCTCCACGAAGCCGGAAGACCTCAAACAAGAAGGCAAGGACCTCTTGAAGGGGCTGCTCGGACGGTAACATCCACAGGGAGGCGGCATGTCGCTGACGAATTTGGTCACCCAATATATCGTGCAATATGGCTTCCGAATCATGGGGGCGGTCCTCGTCCTCATTGCCGCCCTGTTCGTCGCCAAATCGGTCGGCCGACTCTTCGAGCGATGGCTCAACCAGCAGGATCTCGAGCCGCCCCTTCGCCTGCTGCTCCTACGTCTCGTCAAAGCCCTCGTGGTCATCCTGGGCCTCCTCATCGCACTGGATCAACTCGGTCTGCAAATCGCCCCGTTGGTCGCTGGGCTCGGGGTGGCCGGTCTTGGCATGGGCCTCGCCTTGCAGGGCGTCCTCAGCAACGTGGTGGCCGGTCTGTCGATCATCTTCACCAAGCCCTACCGGGTCGGGGAACATGTGGCGCTCTTGGGGGTCCATGGCGACGTCGCGAAAATCGACGTCTTCACCACCACACTCCTGCACCCGGATCATTCCCGCATCGTGATTCCGAATCGAAAAGTGGTCGGAGAAATCCTCCACAACTTCGGCACGATCCGGCAGCTGGATTTATCCATTGGTGTGTCCTACCGGACCGATATCGACACCACGCTGCGTGTACTGCGCGACCTCGTGAACCGGTACCCGGAGGTCCTCCAGGAACCTGCCCCGATCATCGGCATTACGGGGTTCGCCGACTCATCCATCACCCTATCCGTCCGGCCCTGGGTGCAGGTGGCGTCCGTGGGGTCCGCACAAATCGAGCTCAACCAAGCGATCCTCGAGCGATTGCAAGCTGACGGGGTGGAAATCCCGTTCCCGCAACGCGAAGTGCGCCTTCTCAATCCATCCTAATCAGAGGAGACCACCGCCTCAGAGGGCCGTGCCCCTCGCCAGCAGCAGGCAGCATGCCTTACTTGTTGGCCTCCATGGCACCAGAATGCCCTAGCACCCTTTTGCGGCAGAACGACCGCGAGCAATGAGACGACACATGAGAAGGCAGACGGACCTCGATCGCACTCGACGTTCAGATCGGACCACCGGCGACGGTCTCGCTGCGACCGAGATGGAATCCTCCCTCGCCGAGGACCATGCGGCCGGCAACAATCTCGACAAGATCCGCGACATCCCGTTCGGCGCCCAGGTGCGCGATCACGAACACCGGTTCACCAACCTGGAAGCCCAACTTCTGGCAGAAGCCGCCCAATTACGGAATGACCTCAAGGAGCGATTTGCCTCGTTGGAACAATACATTCGGAGCGAAGTGAACAATGTGACCGGACGCCTGACCCCCGAGGAGCAGAGTCGCACGGATGCCGTCAGCCAGCTGACGACCGAACTTACCGCCGGCTGACCGAACTCCATCTTCCAGCCAGCTAAAGCTTCCCCGCCTATCTTTTCTTCTACCTCTGTCTCGATTCGTCTCACGTGAGACAGCGCGACACATATTTCCTCGTCTCACCACCTGACTCCCGTCATCGATTGCGGCACGTCATGGCACCATAACTACGTATGTGACTGATAGGATCCTGATTGCGCGGCTCGTGGCGCGAAGCTTAATACAGCTAGTCCCGCAAACCATGGCTTTGGCAGGATCGAATCCCTGCGGGGAATCGTCTCTTCCCACCTGCGAGGCTCAAGATGGAGATCGCCGCTTCGAGGAAAGACCATGGATCACGTTCTACCATTCACACGCCCGCGGCCGGATGAACCGACGGCGCGGGCACGTGAAACTCTGAACCACATCTGGGGAGGACTGACGAGTCATGAAATTGCCGTCCGGCTGAAGATCGCCCCGAAAACTGCGGAATCACACCGTGCCAATCTTATGAGGAAATTCCGCGCCTCCAACGCAGCACAGCTTCTCCGCCTGGCCCTCCTGGAAGGCGTGCTCGAAGTTCCGTCGTTCAACGGCGCAGCGCCGCCCCCACAGGACGACAATCTCACAACGCAATTGGGTCGCGGAAACTCACCAGCCTTACATGACTCCGCATGATGCGGCACAGACGACTGGGATGCAATCGTGCTCGATCACCCATGGCGAGACCGACGGCGCAGACCTGCGGGCGTGTCTGACGTCCAACCACTTCGCCCAGTACTCACGCGGACTGGATTTCGAGTCACATCTCCTATGGCTCACATCACCTGAACAGCATGCAGGACATGCCGTTATGTACCTATATCGATCGACACGAGCCATGCCTGACGGCGACTTTGCAGCACTCTCGCGACGACGAGTTGATCTCATACGCAGAATCATTTATACATCGCGAACGTTTCTCACTCATCGGGCAGCTCGAACGCGGTTGCCATTCGCAAGACTCAGGAGGAGGACTATATGACGCGACGACTTGGATACCTCGCTTCCGCTGTGCTTATCATGGCGCTGGCGACATCGGTCATGGGGGCAGAAACACCGGCGCCGCCGGATGCCGTGCCCGCACCGGTGGCACTGGATGTCGTCACCCTCAAAGACGGCACCGTGATCTACGGGAAGGTCCTCGGCATGGTCGCGGATGAACTACATATCAAGACAAGTTTCGGACCGACCGCCGGCGACGATGTCGTCAAGATCATGTGGCCGAACGTGGCCAAACTCTCGGTCAATCGTCCCATTCCCTTCAGCCTGAAGGAAGGTACCACGGAGGTGGAACAGCGCAGCCCAGTGAGCCCGGCACGATGATATTGAAGGCCGCCCCCACGGGAACCCCGATGGCCATTCCGCTCTATTCCGTCCTCGGCATGAATCAGCCCGCGGTTATCTACACCGGAGCTGTCCAAGCAGGATTCTCGCAATCGGCGGGAAACAGCCATCTGCGGAACGGAAGTTTCCGCGGCGAACTGTCCGCTCGCGGTGAGTCGTTACGCCTGACGATCCTCGGTCGCTACATATATGGCGACGACGCGGGAAACCTCCTCGTGCGAAACAGTCGCGGCACCATCAAACTTGACTTTTTTCTCACGAAGCGGTTGTATTAGTTCGCCTCCGCATCTTTCGAACAAGACACCTTTCAAGATTTGAAGTTGCGCACCGCGCTTGCCTCAGGGCCCGGCTATCAATTCCTCGATCGTGGCGACCTCTCAGGCATCTTTAAAGATATGACGCTGTGGGCGGAAGCCGGCGCGGCGTATTTCAATGAAGATTTCAAACTCGCCGACGATAAAGCCAGCACACGAGGCCGATGGGCCGTCAAATGGAACTGGCCGCTATGGGGCACCGATCAGGTCAGCTTGTATCACTTCCAGGAAGGGTTCCAATCGCTCTCCAATTCAAACGATCTCTACGTAACGGCGGACACCGGTTTGCGGTTCAAAGTCTGGGGAGGCTTGTAAGCGGGTTTCAATGGACCCTGCGGTACAACAAGACCCCGCTGCCTGGCGGCTCCGATACCGATAACCTTTACTTGATCACGCTGGGATACAGCTTCGACACCAGTCGAAAACAGTAGGGCGCGCAATGGGCACGTATTCTGTTCACAGAAGGAGGTGGTACGATGAGCATGATGGGTGAATTTAAAGAATTTGCCGTAAAGGGCAACGTGCTCGACATGGCTGTAGGAATCATTATCGGGGGCGCATTCGGAAAAATCGTGTCCTCCGTCGTGAGTGACATTCTTATGCCTCCCATCGGTCTCTTGATGGGGAAAGTGGATTTCTCAAGCCTCTTTATCCCGTTGACCGAAGACGCCAAAGGAAAATCGCTGGCGGCCGCCAAAGCCGCCGGAGCGGCCACCATCAACTACGGTGTCTTCCTCCAAACCCTCCTCGACTTTACAATTCTTGCCTTCGTGATTTTTCTGGTGGTCAAGCAAATGAACCGCCTTAAAAAGACAACCCCTCCCGGCCCGCCTCCTGCTCCGCCGAAGGAAGAGGTATTGCTCACGGAAATTCGGGATCTCTTGAAAAATCCACGCCACTTATAACCCGTGCACTCTTATTGATTCGTGCCGCCTGGAACCCTCCAACGGCCTCGATGCTTGTGAAGGAGGATCGCATGAAAGAAGTTCGCATTATTCCAGTGGTGCTGAGTGCCCTGCTTGCCGCAGCCTGCACCACAGCTCCTGCGCCCAATGACACCGCAAGCCGAGCCCTGAATGAAATGAAAGCGGTCGCGCGGCCGATCCCGCCGAAGCCAGACCCGCGAGACATCACGATTGCCGAACTGCAACAACAGATCGCCGACCTTCAACGCCAGAACGCCGAGCGCGACGCGGAACTCGCCCGAGTCCGTTCATCGCTCACCGGCGATTTGGACCAGGCCAAGGCCCGAGCCACCGAGCTTGAATCCCAACTCAGCCAGCGTGACCGGGAATTGTCCTCGCTCCGGAGTGCATCCGGAGACAAGGATCGCCTGGCAAGCCAGTTGTCCGATGCCGAACGCCAACTCTCTGCCAAGGATCACGAACTCGCCGCCCTTAAGGGCACCGCCGGAGACAAGGACCGTCTCGCCGGACAGCTGGCGGCCTTACAGGGACAATTGTCCTCAAAAGACCAGGAGCTCGCCGGCCTCAGGAGCAACGCCGGCGATCGAGATCGCCTGTCGTCCGAGCTCGCACAAGCGAAACAACGGATTGCCGAACTGGAGCGACAACTGGACGCCAGAGATCACGAGCTGGGGGCATTGAAGGGTGCCGCAGGCGATCGGGAGAAACTCGTCGCCGACCTTGCCGCAGCCAAACAGCGGGCGTCAGATCTCGACAGTGAACTCGCGCGGAGAGACCAGGAAATGGCCGGCCTCAAAGGGGCCCTCGATCAACAGAAGAGCAGCCTCGCTGAGGCGAAAGACGATCTATCGAAACTCCTCCAGGCCGAAGTCGCAAAAGGCCACGTAACCATGAAACAGCTGGGCGACCAGCTCACCCTTGGCCTGGCCACCACACTGCTCTTCGACTCCGGAGAAGCGACGCTCAAGCCGGGCGGAGCGGACGTATTGCACCGCATCGGTGGCGTGCTGAAGCAATATCCCGATCGCTCGATTCATGTGGCCGGTCACACGGATAACGTGCCCATCAGGGGACGGTTGGCCAAGAAATTCCCGACCAACGTTGAGCTCTCCCAAGCGCGTGCCGAAAGCGCGCGCCAAGCGCTGACCGACGGCGGCATGGCCGCGGAAAGAATCGACACCAAGGGACATGCCGACAGCCGGCCGATCGCCAGCAACTCGACAGCCGAGGGACGACAGAAGAATCGGCGCGTCGAAATCGTTGTCGGCCACTAGCAACCGAGCGGCGGGACGCCGCGGTCTTGCATCCGCCCCAAGAACACGTTAGAGTGCCTTGCGTGTTCTTGGGGCGTGCATTATTTTAACCACATTCGCTAGGCACGCATTGTTCAGACCAGCTGATCAACATCTGTCAGCTTGGCCCCAGTCGCCTCCTCCTGCTGCCCGCTGTGGTTTCTGCCGAACGACTGTCGGCCTCGCGCGATCCACACCACCTGCCCGCCTGTACAAGGGAGCGCGCTTATGAGACGAGCTGCATGGACGCTCATTGTGCTCAGTTCCCTCGCCACGGGATGTGAAACCGCCCCGCGTGTTCAGCCCATCGCATCGAGCCCTTCACCCGCGGAGATACAACTCCTGGCTCTTCAGCAGGAGCGAGGCCAGTTGCTGGCCACACTTGGCGAATTCCATGACCGCATTCGCGACCTCGAAAGCAAACTGGGGGATCGCGAGAGTCGACCGGTCGCAGCGTCCTATGATCAATTGCTCAGCGCCAAAGAAGCAGAGCTCACCGATTTGAGAAAATTAGGGCCGGAACGAGACCGCCTGACCGGTCAGTTGGCTGTCACGACCAACGAGTTGCATCAGGCCCGTCAACGCATCGCGGCACTCGAGCAACAATCGGCATCGCGCGAAAAAGACCTAGCCGCCCTCCAGACCCACACGACCGTCGTCGCCGATCTCGAGGTTGCCCGGCGCCGAATTGCGGAGTTGGAAACGCACGTCACCCGCCAAGACACCGATCTCCGTGCGACTCGTACAGGAACCGCCGAACGGGACAGCCTCGCGGCCCAGCTGCAGACCGCGACCACAACGATCGGTTCTTTGAAGGCACGTATCACCGCCCTCGATCAGCAACTCAGGGAGCGAGAGCAAGCGTTTGAGGCGGTTCGCTCGCGGCTCTTAGAGCGAGACAAGTTGGTTCCCCAATATAACGCCATGATTGCGGAAGTCTATCAGGCGAGGCACCGTATCGCGGCGCTCGAACAGCGGGTCAGTGAAAAGACGCGAGATCTTCTCCCGCGGCAAAAAGGCGCTCAGGAGAGACCGGCATCGGGCGGCCAGCTTACCACCGCGCAACGGGATGGAGGAACGACGACACCACGCCTCCCGTCCGTCGAGCGATCGCCTGCGACCAATAGCTCCGGAGCCGAATCGCCGCGGGTGTCTCCCGTGGGCCAGGAGACCGTACTGTCTCAATCGGCCCCGCACACGAGAGACCTCGGCTCAGCCAAGCAGTCACTCAGCGAGATCGCGAGGCAGACACCCCCGGAAAAATTGGCCTCGTCCGGAAAAGACGACGGGCGCAAAGCACCTCCAGCCCAAGGAACCACCGCGCAATCGGATGCTCGGAATGGAAGCTTCGCTACCATGAAGGAAGAACTCCTCAAGGTATTGCCAGGCGACAGGGGACAGAAAACCATCACCGTCAAACAGGACGGAAACCGATTAACCGTTGCGTTGGCAACCAACTGGCTGTTCACGCCCGGTGATGCCACGCTGACACCGGAAGGCATGACCATGCTGAAACGGATCGGCACCGTGTTAGGACAGGTCTCTGATAAATTCGTGCAGGTGGCAGGCCATACCGATAATCAAGCGATCAGCAAAGCGCTTCAGAAAACATTCCCAGACAACAAAGCGCTCTCCTGGGCTCGCGCTGAAAATGCCCGCCGAGCGTTGATCAATGGTGGGATGCCGGCCGACAGGACAAAAGCCGTGGGCCTGGCCGATTCGAGACCGCTCGCATCCAATGCCACGGAACAGGGCCGCCAGAAAAACCGCCGCCTGGAATTGGTCATCGTCCAGGGCCCTGCCGTCGCTTCAGCGGCCGGAGAGACGACGCGTGCCAACGCTCGTCTCGCAGCACTCAGCTCCTCGCGCTAGACCCGTCTCCCCAGTACTATCACGCGCAGAAGACGCTTCCCTCCTATCGCGTCTACGCATATTTCTCACAGCCGACAGGCACCTTGATTGACAACCGACGCCACACTGTCGCCGGGAACCGTCGCCAGAATCTTGTAATGACCGAGTCCCAGCTCTTTTCCGTAGGCTTCCCCGACAAGCACATCCTGCACATGCTGATGGTCGGAGGCCCGGAAATACGATCGTCCTTCCTTTAGACCATCAAACTCGTGTCCTTCCAGCGCCTTGATGAGCGCATCGGTATCTGTGGTGCCCACCCGCTGCATCGCCTCCAAGATCTGCGTCATGGCGGCATAGCCAAGGTAGCAGCGCGACGTTGGCGTATGGTTGTACTTATCGACCACACCCTGAATAAACCGCCTGGATCCCTCTGTGTTGACCTTCGGATCCCAGATGAGGCCCCAGATTCCCGCATTATTCGCATAGCCCAGGGGACGGCCAATTTGCTCGCCACTGATCATGCCGCCGATGCCAACCTTGTCTTTGGCCAGATCCAGCTTGTTGTAGCCCTTCAACGCATTGACTAAATCCCACCCGTAGAGATTGAGCACAATGAGGGTCGGATGCTTGTCCTTTGCCGCCGTCAACGCCGAGGTAAAATCCGTTGAGCCGAAGGGCATCAGGGCCTCGCCCACAAATTCAACTCCATGAGCCTGAGCGGCAGTGACCATAGCCTGCGCTGCGGTTTTGCCGTCCAATGAGCTAGTCGTGAGCATGTACCAGCGGGTGCCGTAGGCCTTCACCAGATACGGAACCACAGCCTGTGCCAGCATCGATGCGTTCGGCATGAACACGAATGTTTGCGAGTTGCAGGCCACCCCGGTCAGCTCAGGAAGAGCGGACCCGGTAACCATGAACAATTTGTTTTCCTTCTTCGCCAGCGCACTGACGGCTAAAGCACAGTCGCCATTGAACGTTCCCATGAGGACATCGACGCGGTCTTCCTTGATAAACTTGGTGGCGACTGTCACGGCCTGTTCAGGGTTAGAGGCATCATCGGCTTCGAGAATGACCACCGGACGTCCCAACACCCCACCGCGTTTATTGAAGAGGTCCACAGCCACATTCGCCCCATGCACATCATGGATTGAGGACGTCTTATAGGGGCTCGACAACGGATCGAGAATCCCGATCTTGATCGGCTCCGCCGCGTAGGCAACCGACCCCTTGCCTGTCAACCCAAGGACCTGGCTGGCCAGATCACTAAACGCCAGCGCCCCGCCGGTCATGGCCGACAACTGCAAGAAACGTCTGCGTGAGATATGACTCATGGTCTTGGTCTCCCTCGTTGTCATTCACTCTCTCCCTACGTCGTCCACAAGATGCCACATACCGAATCCTTCCGGAGAGCGCGCCATCTCTCTTAGCAGAGTCGCCTATGTTTTGACAGCGTGAAGCTGTGCCTCGAGCTCGGCGATCCGTGCTCTGAACTGACCGGCCAGCTCTTCGACCTCTGTCAGCGAGTACGGTGGCGTGATGTGCTTCGTACAGTTCCAGTCAAAGGAGACCGAAATCGATGAGCACCAGACGTTCCACACTTGCTCGCGTGCCCGGATCCGTCACCTGAGCGAGAAGGTCCGGTTGGGATCGAGCATCTTCGACACGGGCATGGCCGAGAATCTTCAGCCGGTCGCGGTTCGGGTAGTCCATCAGGAACAACGCGACGCGGTTATTCACAGAGAGATTGCCAGTACTAAGCAGTTGTCGATTCCCCTTATAGTCGGCGAACGCCAGGGTTGTCGGATTCACGACCCGTAGAAATCCAGGGGACCCTCCGCGATGCTGAATGTACGGCCACCCGCTTTCGCTGACCGTGCCCATGTAAAAGCTGTCACGAGCGGCAATGAACTCGGTTTCTCCTTGGCCTAACAGATCGCGTTCACGCGCACCAGTGATCTTGACCGTATGCCCGTAGTACTCGCTCTGCGCACGACGCACTGATTCGGTACATGTCAGATCGAGAAATTTGGTCGCCGTGGTCTCCCTCCATACAGCTTCAGCGCGCCAACGGTCGCGAGACTACTCCCTGACCATCTCATGACACTCGCCTCAAAACACCACCGTATGCCATCCCTCAGCCAGGTACCGGCGCAGACTCAAGAGGCCGGCCGTCCCGGCCAACGCATGGTCCTTTACCATCGGCACCCCGCACGATTTGACGTCGTCTGTCGCCCCGAAGACCGCCGCACATCCACAGGATACCCCCTGAACCACATCGCGAACCGAATTGTAGAGGCCATAGGCCGGATGCGACAGCTTGGCAAGTTCAGCCGGCCACCGTGTGCCAGTGCCATTGAAGACCACGGCCACGTCGTCCCTCTTCTGTTTACATTCGGAGGCCAAGGCAAGGGCATTAAAAACCCGCCCAAGGGCCTCAGATCTACCCGAACCGCGGCTCCTTGATCCCCCTCGACTACCCAATCGGTCTCTCGGAGCACTTGGATGATGTAGGCCTTCTCAACTTCTTCAAGCGTGCCAGCGGGTGTCGGCTGACTCATCTGTGTATTCAGGAACGATTCGTCAATCTGGAGTAAGGGCCCTTGGGAGAGAATAGCAGCCCGTTCAATGACATGTTCCAACTCACGCACATTCCCGGGCCACCCATACTTCGTGAGCCGCTCCATCGTGCGCTGCGAGACATCTTCCAATCGTTTGCTGAACTTTTTCGAAAACTTGCCGGCGTAGAAGCGGACGAGCAGCGGAATATCGGAAGTCCTCGCACGCAACGGCGGTACCTCGATTAGGAAGACGTCCAAGCGATAAAGAAGGTTGGCCCGAAAGGTCCCGGCCTTCACCGCTTGTTGTAAATCTCTATTTGTCACGGCGATCACCCGCACATTGACCTGGGTTGGATGATGGCTACCCACCCGATCGAATTCCCGTTCTTGCAGCACGCGTAGCAGTTTGGCTTGGGCCTCAGTGGGCAGCTCGCCCACTTCGTCAAGCAGGATCGTCCCTCCGTCGGCCAATTCAAACCGGCCGATGCGTTTGGACAACGCCCCGGTGAACGATCCCTTTTCATGGCCGAACAGGTCGCTCTCAACGAGATTGGCGGGGATGGCGGCACAGTTCACCCTGACAAGAGCGCGTTCCCTACGGGAACTGAGATTGTGGATAGCTCGTGCGATCAGTTCTTTGACGGTCCCAGTCTCGCCCAGAATTAACACGGTCGAATCAGTCGGCGCCACTTGCCCAGCCTTGCGAAACACGGCCTTCATAGCAGGACTGTCGCCAATGATCTCCTCAAAATTGTGTTGGAGTTCTAGTTCTTCTCGCAGATAGAGGTTCTCCGCCTGGAGCCGATTCTTCAGGCGTTCCACTTCTTCGAAGAGCTGCGCGTTCTTAATGACAATCGCCGCCTCGTGAGCAAAGACGGCCATACGTCCGAATTCATCGGTTCCTCAGCGGCCGCCGTCCGAACATGGCAAGCACCCCAGGAGTTCGCCACGGAACATCAGCGGAAATCCCGCAAAGGAAGGGAGAAGGTTATCCTTCATCCACTCCTTATTCGGCAATCGATCGTCGCCTAATACATTGTTGGTGTACAGTGCTCCCCAGCCCTGAGCGATCTTGCCGATCTTCAATGCTCCAAGCGGAATGCGCCGATACTCACCGTTCAGGTTGGCATACAGCCCGGCGCTGGCAACCAGATGCAGGCACCGTGCGCGGTTCATACAGTCCGCAGCCTTATAACAGTGTGCGCAGAGATCCGCCGGACCCAAGAGCCAGATCCTCGCGAAGGCAGCATCCAGCTCATCCACCAGACCTTGAGTGATGGTCGTCAGCACGACTTGAAGATCCAGGCTGGAGGCCATCTGGAGTGCGATGTGTTCGAAAACAGCGCGCGAGTTATGAGGGGACGCAGAGGGGGATGAGACGCTCATCTCGTACTCCAAGCCGGCGACGGCTAACCTGGAGCACGATAAGGAGCGACTAGAAGATTGTCAATCGCGGCTCAGCTATACTGATCTTCCGTATACACCTGCTTGATCGACCAGAACACCGCCTCCTTCAGCTTCCTGATCTGAGGGTCAGGGGGGTCCTTCCGGATCTTCTGCAGTTTTCTGTCGAGCGCAAACAGCGGCTCAACCGATCGCCTGTCTGGAACCCGCCCCAATGCCCAGGCGATCTCCGTTTGGACCGTGATGTCGATACCTGGCGCGTCCAGCATCTCGAGAAGCGGAGGCACCACTCTCGAATCGCTGTGTATATTGCCGAGATCGCCCAGCCCTTTTGCCGCGGCCGCTTGTAGTTCCGGCTGTTTCGAGTACTTCAGAATATCGATAAGGACAGGGATCCCTTCTTTCCCCATGTTGCCCAGCGCCACAGCAGCTTGCTTGGCCAGATCTTTGTCCTTGAGTGCCTCCGTGAGACGAGGCAACGCTTCATCTGCCACCATTTCACCCAACAAGGAAATGATCTTCAGCTTACGGAGCTGGCTGGCTTCTGGGGCGTCCAACAATTTCAGCAACCGATCCGGCTGTCCCCACTCAGCCGTCAACAACAAGGGAAACTCATACTTTTCTAGCGCGTCGCGGAGCGCGTTCATCGCATATAACCCGGGCTCGCCAACGTGAGCTGATTGGGCAGCCTGGACGGCATCTTCGAACTCAGCCCGGACCTCTTTCTGCCATTTGATCTTCATGCCTCCCAAGTCGTAGGTCAACTGACAGGCCGGTCCCTTCCACAAACGCGAGGGCGCGTCGGGCAAGTCATTGTCGCCGCCAGCAGACGCGGTCCCTTCCCAAGTCTTGCGTTGCTCGCACTTCACCCTTACAAGGACATCATGGGGACTGCCGGCGTCCGCACTGACCGTATAGCCCAGTTCGCCCATGCGACGCATCACAACTTCCCTTATGCCATCGGCATTGCCGGCCCCTTTGTCGGTCAAGGCAAGGGCATCGACGAGAACGGTTTGAATTCTTCCCAATTGTGCCTTTTGTTCCTCGGTGAAGTAGTCTCGATAGGCCCAAGCCGAGGAGAACATTCCAAACACAAGGATGAGGAAAGTTGCTGCGGCAGTCGAACAACTCCGCTCCATGGACTGTTCCTCCTTCCAGAAGAGAGAGCCTTACATCGGTACGCTTGCCAGGACTGACCCTTGATTCGTTATTATACCCCTCGTGGACATTGTGGTACTAGTAAAGGACCACCCTCCAGTAAAGAGTGCCGGGGCTCATGTTCCCTCACCCACCTGCGTATGGGTTGACAGGTATACTCGATCGACGGTACAAAATGTCATTATTCAACGGGTCTTTCCACACGCAGGCGCATTCCGCATGAATCATCAGTGAGCAACCGGGTGTCAGCGTCGCGCGAGAGTGGCGGAACTGGCAGACGCGCGAGACTTAGGATCTCGTGGGTAACCGTGGGGGTTCAAGTCCCCCCTCTCGCACCATTTCTCACAGACCCTGCGTGACGCCCACAACTTTTCGTACTCGGAGGACGTGAACAGACCTATGAAATTGGAAATGACCGAACTCGGCCCCATGAAGCGGGCTCTTAAGATTGAAGTCCCAGCAGACGAAGTCAACCTGCGCTTTGTTCGAGCGTATTCTGAATTGAACCGGCAAGTTCACATCCCCGGCTTCCGCGCTGGCAAGGCCCCGCTACAGTTATTGGAAAAACGCTATGCGAAGACTGTCGAAGAGGACGTCATTCGTAGTCTAGTCCCAGACTACTACGATCGAGCCATTCGCCAAGCAGGAATCGTCCCCGTGCTGGTAGAAATCCCGCCGCTGGAGCGAGTAAAAGTCAAGAGGGATGCGCCCTTCAGCTTTACCGCCACAGTTGAAATCAAGCCGACGATTGAGCTGCGGGATTACAAAGCTCCCAACCCCATCTCCCTCAAACAGGATCACCGCACAGTGACGGACGAACAAGTTGAAAAAGCTATCGAGGTTCTCCGCGAGCAAATGGCCCAGTTGCATCCTGCTCCGGCAGGAACGGCATTGTCTGAGGGTGACTATGCGGTGCTGAACGTTGAAGGGACGTTGGACGGCAGCCCGCTTGACGGAACGACCAAGGAGGGTCACCTTCACAAGATGGGCTCGCACGCCTCTGTTCTGGGCGTCGACATTGAGACTCATCTTGTCGGCAAGAAGGACGGTGAGACGATTACGGTCCCGCAAGCCTATCCTCCAACACACCCCGATGCACGGGTCGCGGGCAAAACCGTGACGTTCCGCTGTACCATTCAATCGGTGAAGCAAAAGCAACTTCCGGCCCTGGACGATGAATTCGCAAAGGACTGCGGCCCCTACGAATCCTTGCAGGAAATTCGAGACAAGCTTCGCACCGAAATGGAACGGGCCCTGAAGAAAGATATGGAGGATTCCTACAAGGACACGATTTTAAAACGACTGGCGGAAACCCATCATTTTGAACTGCCGGGAACGTTGGTTGAGCGAGAGCTGTCGGCCATGGTTCGGCAACAGTTGCAATCGCGTCAGCGCAAATCCGACGACAATCTTGACACCTCCCCTGTGGCCTCTCGGACAGACGACATCACGAAACTCCAGGACGAGTATCGCCCAGAGGCTGAGCGGCGCGTGAAGGTTGGGTTAATCCTCGAAGCGCTTGCCTCGAAGGAAGGCATTACCGTCACGAACGAAGATCTTGACCATGAAATTGCGAGACTCGCCGCAGAAGTCAAACTCTCAGTTGACGAAGTCCGCCGCATGATTCAGGCCGGAGGGCAAGACACCCTGGACGATCTTCAAGCCAGAATCTTGGCCGACAAAGCTTTGGATTTCGTCTATCGTCACGCAATGATTCAAGGATAGTGATATCAACCGCATGGATTCGCGGTGCAGAATTCCCTTGCGGTGATCACCCGATCCAGGCGGCACACGTATGGTAAAATAAGAAGTTTCTACTCGTAGGGCCTCTAGCGGAAAGGATTCAGCTGAATGCTAGTTCCGATTGTCATCGAACAAACAAACCGCGGCGAACGTGCCTATGACATTTACTCGCGCCTTCTTAAAGACCGCATCATCTTTCTCGGCGCACCAATCGATGACGTCTTCGCGAATCTGATTATCGCGCAACTGCTGTTTCTGGAAGCCGAGGACCCTGAGAAGGATATCAATCTATATATCAATTCTCCCGGCGGAAGCGTGACGGCCGGACTTGGAATCTACGACACCATGCAATACGTCAAACCAGCCATTAACACGATCTGCTTGGGCCAAGCTGCGAGCATGGGGGCATTCCTATTAACAGCCGGCACGAAGGGCAAGCGCTATGCCTTGCCGAATGCCCGCGTCATGATCCATCAACCGATGGGGGGGTTCCAAGGCCAGGCGACCGAAATTGATATTCACGCGCGGGAAATACTGAAGATTCGTGAACGCCTGAACGAAATCATGGCCAAACACACCGGACAACCTCTCGACAAGATCGCGCAAGATACCGAGCGGGACTATTTCATGTCGAGCGAGGAAGCAAAACGCTATGGACTGATTGATGAAGTCATCACGCGCCCCCTGAAGAGCCTCAAACCCGTAGGGTCGACGGATTCGGGGAAAGACGGCGGCAAGAGCTAGTTGACCTTGGATTACAGGAGGCAGCATGGCTAAGCAAGAAAAGATTGATCGGCACCTGCGTTGTTCGTTCTGCGGGAAAAGCCGAGACGAAGTGCGTAAGCTGATCGCCGGTCCGACGGTCTATATTTGCGACGAATGTGTCAACCTCTGCAATGACATCATCGCAGAGGATTGGGAGGAGGCAAAAGAAGAAATATCTTCAAAGCTGAAGAAGCCTGCCGAAATCAAACACCATCTCGATCAATATGTGGTCGGGCAGGATCGCGCCAAGAGAATTCTCTCCGTCGCCGTACACAATCATTACAAGCGCATTTCCGCCAAGGATAAGGACGTCGACGATGTCGAACTCCAAAAAGGCAATATCCTGGTGATCGGCCCCACCGGTACGGGCAAGACCCTATTGGCTCAAACCCTGGCCAAATTCCTGGATGTGCCCTTCACCCTGGCCGATGCCACCACCCTCACAGAAGCTGGCTATGTCGGAGAAGATGTTGAAAACATCATCCTAAAGCTGCTTCAGGCCTCCGACTACGATGTCGAGCGCGCTGAACGCGGGATCGTGTATATCGACGAAATCGATAAGATCAGCAGAAAAAGCGATAGTCCTTCTATCACCAGAGACGTGTCGGGTGAGGGCGTTCAACAGGCGCTCCTCAAGCTCATCGAAGGAACGGTTGCGAACGTCCCCCCTCAAGGAGGGCGGAAGCACCCGCATCAGGAATTCATTCAGGTGAACACCTCGAACATTTTGTTCATCTGTGGCGGCGCGTTTGTCGGTCTGGAACATATTATCGAGCAGCGCATGAACCGAAAATCGATGGGTTTCGGAGCCGATGTTCGCGGCCGCAACGATATTCGACTGGGGGAATTGCTGCCGCATGTCCAACCAGAAGACCTGTTGAAGTACGGCTTGATTCCTGAATTTATCGGTCGACTGCCCGTCGTCGCAACGCTTGATGAACTCGATGAGGAAGCGCTGATTCGTATTCTCACCGAGCCGAGAAACGCCCTTACCAAGCAGTATGAAAAGCTGCTCTCATTCGAAAAAGTGAAATTACGATTCACCGACGCTGCCTTGGGAGCCATCGCACGTAAAGCCTTCACGCAAAAAACCGGCGCTCGCGGGTTGCGATCGATACTCGAGGAGGCCATGCTCGACGTGATGTATGACGCCCCGTCGCAGAAGCAGATCAAGGAAGTCGTGATCACCGAAGACGCTATCAGCGGCAAACACGCTCCGATTCGTATCTTCGAGCAAGACAAGGACGTGAAGAGCGCCTAGCCGCCCGTTGAGGTCCTTTTTCCACCCAACCAGTTGCTGCTCAAGAGGGGGCCTATGCCCCCTCGTTTTTTCCCGCCTCGTACGAGCTCTTCATCGGGCCTCCCAAGCCTAGACCAATCCCAAACTCAGGTTTTTGTCGACAAGACAATCCTGTGCGGTATACTTGCGGAAAGATGCCAGCTCCCCCGAATGGTACCTTGGCCTATGGACGGCGCGTGTGAAATTCCCAGTCGTATCCAGCAACAGACACAAGGGCAAGACGCTCGAGGTTGATTCCGCCAAGGAAATGATCACCCTGGTCGGCATCAACGGCGAACCCATGGGAAGCCTGGCTTGGGATTTTCTCGTCGATCAGATTCTCACCTATCGGAAACCCCAACAGCCGCGTGAAGCTCGCTCCGAACCCCGCATCTCGCTCTCCATACGGGTCAAATACACTACCCCGGAAGGCACTCAATTCGAGAGTCGAGCGGGCGGAATCGGCGGAGGGGGACTCTTTATCGAGAGCTTTGCGCCATTGGCTGTCGGAACCAAGCTAACTATGGAGTTTACGCTGCCCGAGAGTCCGGGCGAATGGCTGTCGGCAAAAGGCGGCATTGCCTGGGTCTGCCCGAAAGCCGATCAATACACATTTAGTCCGGGAATGGGCGTGCGCTTCACCGATATCGCCCCAGAAACGCGGAACCGAGTATTGAGCTTGGTCCATTCGGTCAGGGGTATCCCGCAGAACGACCCCCTATAACCGACCAAGAAACAGGCCTGCGCTTCCAAGTATTTAATGAGCAAATGAAAGGTCCGAGCCTGAGATGAAATTTCCCGTCACCGCCACCCGCGAGCACCAGGGGAAAACACTCGGCATCGACTGCGACCAAGAAACCTTGTCCCTATTTGACGAAAAAGGCCAGCGCCTTGGCATACTCGGCTGGGGCACTTTAATCGAACACATTCTTTCGGTCGATGAAGACGCCCGTTTCGCACACAGCCGTGCGCATCCACGAGCCCCGCTCGCCATCAAGGTCCATTGCGTCAGCCCCGATGGCAAGCACTTCGACAGCCTCACGGGCGGTATTGGCGGAGGGGGGATGTTTATAGAAAGTAGTGCTCCGCTGCCACCCGGCACCGACTTGAAAGTAGCCTTTGCCTTGCCCGACCGGCCCGGAGAGAAATTCGAAACCCGTGCGAAGGTCGCCTGGACACGCTCAAAGCCCGAACGATACTTGCTGTTTCCAGGAATGGGGATTCAGTTTACTGACATCGATCAGGATGCGCAGAAGCGGCTCATTGACTTGGTCACCTCCCTGAACCGGACTCGTGCGATTGCTTGATCTGTTGCATCGCCCACCTCGCCCATCCCCGAACCACCAGATCCGAATCCGCTTCAGCGACCGCTGCCAGATCCGCCAAACCGCTCTCATCGCCGACTTTCCCAAGTCGAAATGCTGCCTCAGACCGCACCCCTGCGACCGCATCCTTCCGTAGTAGTGACAGAAGATGCGGAATGACACGCGCATCCCCCGTCTCCCCCAGCACTGCTGCAACTCCCTGACGTAGTCTCGGGTCTGAATCTCCGAGAGCTCCGACAAGATCCGTTGAAAAAGAGATGGTATCCAGTCCGAGCAAGGCTCGACTTGCGGCAATGCGACCAGGACCTTCTGGATGGCGAAGCGCCTCAAGAATCCGCGCCTCCCGAGCCGGTGCTGGTTCAATCTCACCGAGAGCCAATGCGGCGGCTTCCCGGACCGTCTCGGCAGAGTCGGACAAACAACGTATAAGCGCCGACCCGCTCTCCGCGTCATTCAACCGACCCAACGAGAGAGCGGCAGCCGCCCGTACACGAGCATCTTGATCATTGAGCAGAGCGCGCAGCCCGGAATTCGCAGATTGATGGCCGATTTTTCCCAAGGCTTCTGCTGCAGTGTGTCGCATTTCCGGGTTGGGATCGACAAGCAACTCGCCCAGCCGCGCCGACATCACATCCGGACCTGCAGGCGGTGCATCGACAGAGCACCCCGCCATCACGGACCAGAGCAGGAGCCAGAAAATGAGGTGGATTGCAAAAGCCGCGGGCACGACTGGGGAACGCCTCGTATGGGTCACGGAATCCGAACGTTCATGTTAGAGAGGTCTTGCGGGAGGATCATCGTCCAGTACGGGTGCCTGCTTAGCTGCTTCGATCGACTGCTCTAACTCTTTCTGCGCCGAATCCATCTCCGCCCGAATTGTTCGCATTTCAGGATCGACCGAGCTCCGTACATCGGCCACCGCTTGACGGAAGGTCCGCACCGCATCCCCCAGGCCCTCCCCCAAACCCTGCATGTCGTGGGCAGAAAATCCCGCCGGCTGAGGCGGTGCGGCTTTCGCCCGCATGGCAGCCTGGGCCGCCTGCACGCGAGCCACGGCATCTTTATTGACGATAGCTGAGGGCCGTTTTGCTACCGGCTTGCTCTGGGCACCGGCCGGAAGCGGTGGGTACTGCGCGCGCATAACAGGCGCCGGAGCCGCCATGCGATCTTCCATCGTCGGAGGCTGGTGGCTCTGTGCGACCGCCGATCCCGCTGCCGCCTGGCCCGGCGTGACGGTGGCCACCCGGGGTTTAGCCGACTGAGTCGCTTGCGGACCTTGCGGTCCTCCAGCCGCCATGAGGGCCGCTGTAGTACCTGGGGTTAACTCAGGGCCCGGCGTGTACGGAGCGGTGGCCTTGGGAGCAGGTGGAACCGGCGGAACTGTTGACGGCTGAGCTGCCTGAGCAATCTCCGCTACCGGCTGAGCATGAGTTTGAGCAGGAGCAGCGACAGGATCACTCTGTTCGACGGTGGCCTCCGGAGGCGGAATGTCATTCACCTCCTTCTTAAACCCTTTGAGGGCCTTGCCGACGCCTTCGCCGATTTGCGGAAGTTTCCCAGCCCCAAAAATAATCAACACGATAACCAGGATGATAATCATTTCGGAGAATCCCATAGTGCCAAACATGTTCGATTTCCTTCCTCGGCAAATAGGGGCCAACCCAGCGCCAGTGTGCTCTTCAGCAGTCTGACATACCACGATAGCTGCCCGATGCAAAAGGTGTCAAGAAAGGCCGACGATCAAAACCCAACCAGGGGGAAAAAGCATGAATCTATGCGGCAGGAATGGAAATGGCGACGAGGTCGGTCTGAACCGGTTGCCCATATACCACCGCATCTTTAGGAGAGAGGTATATGTCCAGTTCGCTTCGGATACCGAACTCCCCCGGCAAGTAAATCCCCGGCTCAATCGAGAAACAGGTGCCCGGCAATAACCGGCGAGCATCCTGCGTTTCCAGGTTATCGATGTTGGCCCCGTTACCGTGCACCTCTTCACCGATCGAGTGGCCGGTTCTGTGCACAAAATACTGCCCATAACCCGCGTCCTGAATCACCTGCCTGCAGATGTCGTCCACTTCCCACCCGTAAGGGAACGCACCGGCCCGAACACGACTTTGCACGAATGTCACGGCCGCATCCCGAGCCCGTCGGACGATCTGAAAGACGTCCTGATGTCGGGCGGGCACAGGCTGCCCGACAAACCCGGTCCAGGTAATATCCGCATAAACGGCTCCTGGCCCAGCTTGCTTGGCCCACAGGTCGATCAAGACCAAGTCACCCTGCTGGATGGGAGCGGACCCTTCGGAAACCGGCGCATAATGAGGATCCGCGCTATGGGCATTGACGGCGGCAATCGGCGGGCTTGAGGTCACCAGCCCACGAGCCTGCATCCGGGAAAGAATATATTGTTGAAGCCCATATTCCGTGAGGCCGCGGTGCTCGGCAAGCGAGGTCCCCACAAACGCAAACGCCTCGTCCACAATCGACCGCAACCCTTCGGCCGCTACCCGGTGTGACACCAACTGTGCCTCATCCCACACCGCTTCGAATTGCTGGACTAAATCAGCGGAGGTCATCACCTCAACACCCAGACTGCGCACAAGCTCAATCGTCCCGGCATCCACGCGCGACAGGTACGGAATGGCATTCAGCGGCGAATATTGCATGGAAATCCGCTTGGCGGACTGAAGGAGGGCGCCCAGAGCTGTCTGCTGTTCTCGCCAAGAGACGTACGTCCGCGCTTCCCCAGGCAGACCATCCAAGACATGGGGCTCGATGCGATGTTGCAGCTTGACCGGCGAGCCATGTGCCGGAATCCAGTAGTACCAGCGCCGCGTCACATGGAGCGAGGTGTCCAACAAGAGCACTCGGTAGGCAATGGGGTCGAGATGGCGGAAGTCATAAAACAGCCATCCATCAAGCCCTGGCTGATCTCGAATGGCCTGCTGAATGCGGGCAACCCGTGCGGTATACCGAGCCGACGCGTCCATGGCCGTCATCATAGCGTCATTTCGAGATCGATGCCACTGGACAATCATGCTGTTCTCTCCGCACTCGCGCAATGATACAATGACGACCGATTGCTTATGAGCACCCCCCCTTCATCGGACCTGGCTCACTACCGCGTCACGTTTTTTTTCGGGCCGGATGCCGTTGAGCATCGACCGGATCACGTGCGATGCGTCTTCAACGTGAAGAAACGGAGTTGGAAAGGCGGTGTGCAAGTGGCAGTGGATGTCACCCAGACCCACCTCGTACGAGCTCGTGAACGGATCGGGTATCCGGCCTGGCTCGGTGGGCTCCTGCAACGAGTCGGGCAAGGGGATCACGACCAGGTGACACGCCGAGCCGACGACCTATTCGTCCAAGCCTTCTGTACCTGCACACTCAATCTGGCCCTTCACGCGGGACTTGAGCAGGAGAATCAAATGATTGCCGCCGAGGCGTTCGGCGCCGAACTGGATCGCATCATCGACGACCAGCCAGAACAGTTAACCGATCGAATTCGTCTCGAGCTCGATCTAGAGGACGTGCCCAACGCCTGATGAGGAAGGGGAGACCGCCGCGAAGCCGGAAGGGGTTTGAAAATGGGGGTGAATTTGTTATAAGGACAGAGAGAAGCAATCGCAATCGTGCACGGCTCATCGGCATTCATTTTTCTTCACACGAAATCGGAACTTCAGCACGAAGGAGGCACCCAACGTGAACGTCTCTGTCAATATGCCCTTCAAAAGACGACGCAGCCTCTGGTCGAACGCCATCGTCCTGAGTCTGGTCATGATCTGTTCTGTGGCCATCCTCGTCGCGCCTGTTTCAGCGCAAGAGTCGAGTAGTGCCTCCAATGTGCCCGTCTCGTCGAACGACGCCAGTCCCTCGGGTGTGGGCATTCAGGCAGGATCCGCTCTGGCGACCATTATCTACTTCCCGCTCAAATTGGCCTTCGCAATCGGTGGAGGAGTGGTCGGCGGATTGGCCTATGGTTTCTCGGGAGGCAGCGAACAAACGGCGAAAAATATTTGGATCCCCAGTATGTATGGAACCTATATCATCACGCCTGACCACCTCAAAGGCGACAAGCCCATTCGCTTTCTCGGCGTCCCGGCTGAGCCCACAAGGGACGCCGTCGAGTACGCTCCACAGGAACCCGTACCGCTCCCCTTGGAACCGATCCGATAGCATGAAACCCGTCATCGGAGTCACGCCCGACTTCAATGCCGGCGATCGTCAGGAATGGGGAGGCAAGGAACCGACGTATTTTCTGCGGGCTCGGTACGTCCGAGCTATCGAGGAACTCGGGGGCGTGCCAGTGATTTTGCCGCTGGTGGCCGACCGCGCCTCTCGTCGACGCCTCCTCCAAGGGATCGACGGACTACTCCTGACCGGAAGCGGACCAGATTTGAACCCGACCCTGTATGGGGAACGCCAGCGATACACGTTCCCGGTCGTGGCTGAGCGGCGATCCGACTTTGAACTGAATTTGGTCCGTCAGGCCATACGCGACAGCATCCCCACCCTGGCCATCTGCGGCGGCATGCAAACCATGAACGTCGCCTGTGGGGGGAGTCTCTATCAGGATATTTCCACACAGGTGAGTGATGCCTTGCAACACCGGCAGAGCCCACCGGCGACTCAGGTGTCCCACAGCGTCTCGATCACAGCCGGCAGTCTCCTCAATCGAATCGTCCAACGCTCTCGCATGCAGGTGAACAGTTCGCATCACCAATCGGTGAAAGCGGTCGGGCGTGCCCTCGTTGCCAGCGCGACGGCCCCCGATGGAATTGTCGAGGCGATCGAACACCCCACGCACCGATTTTTCTTGGGCCTGCAATGGCACCCCGAATTCCTGTTCGAGCGCCACCTGCTACACCGGCGGCTGTTTCAGGCATTCTTGCGAGCGGCCTCCCGCCGGCCGTCACTCCATGCCCCACCTGCTATACTTGGGGAAAAATCATGACACGGTGCTCATGCAGCCATGACAGCGGACATGGACGTGACGCGACCGGAGAGAGGACACTGCGTGGGCAATCCGCTGTTTCGCACCAAATCCATCGAACGAATCCTTGCTGATTCTGACGCCCCTGAACATCGCCTGAAACGGACTCTGACAGCCTGGGACCTGACCGGACTCGGCATCGGAGCTATTATCGGCACCGGCATCTTCGTGCTGATCGGAACCGCCATTGTCGGTGATGCGCACCGGCCTGGAGCGGGGCCTGGAATCATGCTGTCCTTCATTCTCTCTGGCCTCACCTGCGCACTTGCCGCCCTTTGCTACGCCGAATTTGCTGCGATGATTCCTGTGGCCGGCAGCGCCTATACCTATTCCTATGCGACCCTGGGAGAATTTCTGGCTTGGCTGACAGGCTGGAACCTGATCTTGGAATATGGCGTCGCCTGCGTGGCAGTCGCCATCGGGTGGTCCGGGTACTTTAACAACATCCTAAAACTGTGCGGCATTGAACTGCCCTACTGGGCCACCCATGCCCCCGGCTCGGATGGAGGCATCGCGAATCTTCCTGCCGCGATCATCGTCCTCCTGGTCACGGGCATCTTGGTCATCGGCGTGAAAGAAAGCGCACGAGCGACCGGCATTATTGTCCTCATTAAGCTGGCCGTGATTGTCTTTTTTATCACCGTGGGCATGTCGTCCGTTGACACGGCCAACTGGTCACCGTTCATGCCATTCGGCTTTGCCGGAGTGGGCGCGGCTGCCGCCATTGTTTTCTTCGCCTATATCGGATTCGACGCCATATCCACCACTGCCGAAGAGGCGAAACACCCCCAACGGGACTTGCCCATCGCGATTTTCGCGTCGCTGGGCATTTGCACGGTACTCTACATCGCAGTGGCCGCGGTCTTGACCGGCTTGGTGCCTTACTCGAAGATCGATATCCACGCGCCGGTGGCTGAAGGATTGCGCGTGGCGGGATTTCAGTGGGGAGCCGCCATCGTGGCGACTGGCGCGGTGGCCGGCATCACGAGTGTCCTCGTCGTGATGATGCTCGGACAGATTCGAGTCTTTTTTGCCATGTCCCGAGACGGACTCCTCGGTCCCTGGCTCGCAGGCGTCCATCCGACCTTCCGAACGCCGCACCATGCGACCTACCTGACCGGCATAGCCGTGGCCGTCATGGCCGCGCTGATTCCGATCGGCGAGGCAGCTGATATGACGAACATCGGCACCCTCTTCGCCTTTGTCTTGGTCTGTATCGGCATCATGGTGCTGCGCTATACCAAACCGAATCATCCGCGGCCGTTCCGTATGCCCTTTATGCCCGTCATTCCCCTTTTGGGAGTACTGGCCTGCCTCGGCCTGATGTATTTCCTTCCCTGGATGACCTGGGTCCGATTCTTTGTATGGACCATCATCGGCATCGTCGTATATGTGGCCTACGGCATTCGCCACAGCAAGCTCGCCACGCGGCTATCCGTCGAACACGCGAACATGCCTCGACCGGCACCATCGGTTGACTGACACCACGATTGAGTGAAAAGGAGACCTAGGAGGACGACTCGGTTGGAGTAACCGAATCGGTCTTGAGAGCTGCTGATGCAGGGGCAGCAGCGGGAGCGGTCGGCTTCGCGACAGCCGCCGCCGTCGGGGCAACGGGTACCCCTGAAGTTGGCGCGCCGGCTGCCGGAGCAGCCGCAGGTTTTGGCGGAACAGCAGGCTTAGGTGGAGCAGGCTTCTCCGGTTTAATGCCACCCTCCCACGAAGGGCCTGAATACATATCGGCAGCCAGCCCTTTGCCCTTCCATTTTTCTTCGAAATCGGCGGCGGCTTTGTTGGGAGTTTCGCCCGCCCCCACCACGTCATTCCATGGATAGGCTCGAGGACCGATCTGGCAACCGGTTTCCGTACGCCTCAAATATAACGCAATGGGGTTTCCTCGGTACGGCCCGAGATAGATATGCACCGACCCCACATATTCGAGCAATGTGGCCACCCCGCCTCCCAAAAGAGGTGCATGATGCCACAAGAGGCCGGAAGAGGGCAAGAACGACCTATCGATCCCCGGCTCCATCCCAAAAACCCAGTTAGGCTGGGGTAGGGCGCTGAGCAGTGGGGCGCTTGCGGAGGAGGTAGACGCCCAAGATGAGGACGATGATGACGGTCACGTTCAGACCGACATCCATCAGGTACTGCTGAAAGAGCTCCTGCCGGGTATCTCTGGCCACCAGCTCCAGCTGGTGGGATAACTCTGCACTCGCCGTCAACACCCTTCGCGTACAGGCGATGATGCCCACCGCCAGATAAGGCTCCAGTTCCAATACCTCTGTCTGAAGAAACCGCACGACCGTCCGAAACAATTCCAGAAGAATGATCACCAGGAGAAGATCATTCAACAACTTGAGCCCGGCAGGAAGCAATCCCAGCTGAACCGGCCGCATCAGAAAGACGTACCAGGCATGGGCAAAAATAATCATGCCCAAGACGAGCAGGCTGAACCCCGCCGCGACATACCCAAGCCGGTCCAGATGATCCATAAACCCGAGCAACCACTGCATGGTGGCTCGGCGAGACCGCTCGATCGATCCAGCGGGAACAGGCGGTTGCATCATGCCTGCCCTGCCGGACCAGTGGGAATCGGGGACTCCTCCCGTGGTTGACCGAACTTCAGGCTGTTGACCGCCCTAGCCGTGATGGTATGGCCGCAACAGTCGATCCCTTGAAACCCGGCTCCCCCGTCAATCACCATGACGCGCAGTCCGCAGGAATCGCCAAACTGCCGTTTCTCCTCCAGCATAGCTCCAGGAAGCAATGCCCCTTTCTTGCGGCCTCTCGACGGGAGGATATCAGGCACCAGATCCTCTTCGGTCAACTCATGCCCGCAACACAAGAGCTTCTGGAATCCCTCGCCGCCGCCGACAAACTTGACCACGAGGCCACAAGAATCCGGAAAACGTTTTCGTTCGTCGAGAATGTCGCCTTTTCTAATGGCCATGCTGCCTCGATATGATAGGGAACAGTTTCAATGGACCAGCAGTGAATCAGATCGCCGGATAAAAATCCAGCGCAGACTATGCCATGTATCAGCGCACACAGAGCCCGTTGCCCGCCAGGAGTCAGCTCAGAACCCTCATTCCAAAAAAGATGGAATGATCGTTCCCGTCACCATGCGCACAAGAGATGGGAGCAGCACACCTACCCCTCACACATGCGTCACCGGGGAATCGTGAGAGGCCGCGGGCTCGTTGATCTCAAGGGCCTTGGGTTTGGGCACCCGCCCATAGGCGTTGCGCCACGAATCAAGAAGGACCTTGTGCGAGCGGCAGCCGACGATCAGGCGCGCATCGGAAATCGTCACCGGTTTATAGGGCTGGAGATAGCGTGCCTTGAGCTGCGCCACGCGGACCAGCGACTGCTCCAGCCTGTCCTGAGTGATCCGACCATCTTGCACGGCCTTCTCCATGGCCTGCATGGCCGCCATGACCCGCTCCTGGTCCTTACAGATCAACAGGACATCGCATCCGGCTACAAACGCGCGGACAGCCGCCTCGCCTATTCCGTCGTGATCGATGATGGCGTGCATTTCCAGATCATCGGTGAAGACAACCCCGTCATAGCGAAACTCTTCCCGCAGCAGGTGCTGTATCACCGCCGACGACAAGGTCGCCGGGGCCTCCGGATCTAACGCCCGATAGAGGACATGGGCCGTCATGAGGCTCGCCACGCCATAGCGAATCGCCTGTTGAAAGGGAGGAAACTCTGTCTCGCGCAACCGTTGAAGATCCGCGTCGACGACCGGAAGTTCCTTATGCGAATCCGTCGCCGTGTCTCCATGACCGGGAAAGTGTTTGCCGCAAGCGACCACCTTATTTTCCTGCAATCCTGCAATGGTCGCCAAGCCCATCTCTCCCACGATCTCGGGCGTCGCGCCGAACGCCCGGTCGCCGATCACGGGATTGTCCGGATTGCTGTTCACATCAAGCACCGGGGCCATGTTCATGTTAATCCCCACAGCCCGCAACTCTGTCGCAATGATGGCTGCAGCCGAATAGGCCAATTCATAAGAGTTGCACTGCCCCAGCTGCTCACAGGGAGGAAAAATTGTGAACTCGCCAGGGAGACGAGACACCCGCCCCCCTTCTTGATCGATCGCGAAGAGCAGCGGCGAGCGGGGTGACAGTTTCTGCAGCCCATTGGTGAGCTCGACGGTTTGCTGGACCGATTCCAGGTTGCGTTTAAAAAAAATGACGCCGCCCGGTGAGTACGCTTTCAGAAACGAGGCCAGGTCTTTCGTAACCGTGGTCCCAGTGAAACCCATCATGAAAAGTTGGCCGATCTGTTCCCGTAATGTCATACCACCCTACTCTGACGATTTGATGAACCGGCCGATGTCCCGTTCAAACCACTCAATGCCCGTTTGGCAGTAGTTACGGCAATGTGCGGTCGATCAGGAATTGAATGAGGAGGCGCGTGCCAATACCGGTGGGCCCCTTCGGCAGGTACGCTCGCTCCCGCTCGCTCCAATCAGTGCTCGCAATATCCAGGTGGATCCACGGGCAATCGCCCACAAACTTGCTCAGGAACAGGGCGGCGGTAATCATGCCTCCGCCTCGGCCCCCGATATTCCGCATATCGGCCACGTCACTGCGCAGTTGCTCGAAATACTCCTCCCACAACGGCATCTCCCAGACGCGCTCACCGGCCCGCAACCCGGCGTTCCGGACCTGGTCTTTCGCCTGCTCGTTGTTGCCGAACATCCCGATGGCAAACTGGCCGAGCGCCACCACGCAGGCACCGGTCAAGGTCGCGATATCGATCAACACTGCCGGCTTGTAGCGGGTGGCATAGGCCAAGCCGTCGGACAGAATCAATCGGCCCTCAGCGTCGGTGTTCTGCACTTCGACGGTTTTGCCGGATAGGGTGGTCACGATATCTCCGGGCTTCATCGCGCGCCCGCCCGGCATATTTTCCGCTACGGGCAGAATACTGATGAGGTGCAGCGGCAGTTTGAGCCGTGCGGCCGCCCGCATCGTCGCCAAAACCTCGGCGCCGCCCGTCATGTCGGCCTTCATGTGTTCCATGTTCTCGGCCGGCTTGAGCGAGATGCCGCCGGTGTCGAATGTGATGGTCTTCCCGACCAACACGATCGGTTGTTCTCCCTTCTTTGCCTTCGCACCCTTATATTCAAGAATGATGAACTTCGGCGGTTCGTGGCTGCCCCGGGCCACGCCGAGCAGCGCGCCCATGCCGAGCTGCTCCATGTCTTTTTGCTCAAGGACCTTCAGGCGCACGCCGGATTCTTTCGCGACCGTCTTGGCTTCACGGACGATGCGCGTCGGCGTCATCACATTGGACGGATGGTTGCACAGGTCGCGGACCAGGACCGTGGCTTCGGCAGTCGCCACCCCGCGCCGGATGCCCTCAGTCATTTGTGGGAGCTGCGCACGTTGAGACGTGTAGAGCGTCAGGCGTTCGACGTCGATCGGTTTGGCCCCGTTGTCGCTGCGATAGGCGGTGAATTGATAGTTGCCAAGAATGGCCCCTTCAACCAAGGCCTGCGCCACATCCAGAACGGAAGTCTCGTGTGGGAGTGTGTCCGGCATCACCACGGCAAACGACGTCACTTTGGCCTGGCGGACACGTTTGACTACCGAGCCCAACGCTTGCCGGAACGCATCGAGCCGCAGATCCTTTTCCTTTCCCAACCCGGCCAGCACCAACCGGGTCGCCTTGGCCTTGCCCTGCGTATGGACCAGCAACCCTTCGCCAAGTTTGCCTTCGAATTCTCCGCGCTTGATCAACTTGGCCAGCTGCCCCCCGAGTTGAGCATCGATGGCGGCCGCCTCTTGCGTGAGCCCTGACGCTCCCTCACAACGGAGCAACACAAGAACCTCGGCCGCCTCGTTCTCCGCCCGTCCGACCTGTGCTTCAACCTCGATCATCTTCATCAATCCTCCCCACGTTCTTGCCATTCACCGATCACGCATCGTCTGTCGCAAAACGTCGCGCCGTCCACGTCGCCTCTCATCAGGCATGACGAATGCCCTCACACGCCTCGCATGTCCGGCGCCCAAATGTACTTGTGCAGTTGTAGCTGGAACCGAACCGGCAGCTTGTCAGCCAGCACCCACTCCGCCAGCTGCCGCACCTCCACGTCACCGAACACCGGGCTAAAGAGCACCGTACAGCGTGTCCAAAGCTCCTCGCGACGGACCACCTCTCGCGCCCATTCGTAGTCAGCCCGATCTTTGATCACGAACTTCGCCTCATCCTGAGGTGACAGCCTTTCGAGGTTCGGCCAATGCATCCGGTCAGTCATTCCACTGCCCGGACACTTGACGTCGAGAATCACATGCACCCGCCGATCAACACCGGCCGTATCGATCGCGCCGCTGGTTTCCAGCAGTACCTCGAATCCCTCGTCACAGAGCCGGGTCAGCAGCGCCAACGAGTCGGCCTGGCTCAGTGGCTCCCCTCCGGTCACCTCCACGAGACGGCAATCGAAGGGGCGGACCTCAGCCACAATCTCGTCCATCGCCATGTCTCGCCCGCCGTAGAATGCGTAGGCCGTGTCGCACCAGGTGCAGCGCAACGGACAGCCCGTCAAGCGGATGAACACGCAGGGCCGACCGGCGTACGTTGACTCGCCCTGGATACTGTGAAAAATTTCCGTAACCTTGATCATGGTGATGGCATCAGCGAGTCAACGATGAATGACCCACAGACTCATTTCCATATGGCCACCGGCCACCCATTCCGCCGTGCGATAGAGGCCATGCCTCGGATAGGATTCACGACCAGCGGATGGCCCACCATGTGGAGAAGCTCGACATCGCCGGGACTGTCGCCATAGGCAAACGACTGCGCCAGATCAATGCGGGACTCCTGCGCCAATTGGCTGATTAGTTCACGCTTGCCGGGGCCATAGGGGAGTGGAGCGCAGACCTGCCCGGTAAACAGACGATGTTGCTGCTCAAGCTTGGCCGCCAGCACGGCCGATACCTCCAGCAACGCGGCAAGCGGAGCCATGAGGAAATCGAGGGACCCGGTCACCAGCACGATCTGATGCCCGGCTCGTCGATGTTCATCCATTCGAGACAACCCTTGCGCCGAGAGACGCGGGAAGATCTCGGCGCGACAGAATTCCTCCGCGAGAGACTCGATATCGGCCACGGCCTTCCCAGCCAGGTAGAGCTTTCGTTTTCGCAGAGGGTGCAATGAGACCGGAGGCGCTTGACGCAGCATCCATTCCGCACTCTCCCAGAGCTCACGCCATCCGACCAGGCCACGCCTCCAGAGAAAGCGAAAAAACCGCACTTCGCTCGCCTGCCCGGGAAGCAGCGTGTTATCGACATCAAAGAGCGCCACGATTGCAGTGTGTTGGCTCGTGCGCGAAACATGTGGGGCTGAGAGAGGTGTCATCTCGAAAATTGGCCCGCTGATCTCTGTGATGTGGGAAGATGTGCGACGTGCCCGCGCAGCACGCGTCAGATTCTACCGGACAACTAGTTGATTGACAAGCATTTTGGACCACTTCTATAATGCGCTTTCTCTGAAGCCTGCTGCGTACTCAGCGGACCGATATTTTTCACCGCTGCCCCTCGCTGTACGCATCGCGCTTCACGTGTTGACAAGGACGAATTCGGTCGCCGAAGTGGTGGAATGGCAGACACGCACGTTTGAGGGGCGTGTGGCGCAAGCCGTGCGGGTTCAAGTCCCGCCTTCGGCACCAACCTTAACATCCGCTTGGTCCGCGCAGGTTTCATCGATGGCGCGCGGCGAGGCGATGAATCACACTCCTATACGCTTTTCTTCCAGTACTCTCTGTCCCCCGCACTCTCGGACAATCAGCTCAGCCTGATGAATTGTCGATGCACAATCCAGGTCACTCCAGATCCTCTGGACTGGCTAAACGGAGCGAACAGGGCTCGCCTTCCACTGCGAGCCAATCACCGTTGCTCTCCCAAGCCTGTCAGCAACTCCACTTCAACGCACCATATTCAAACAGCGGTATTTTTCTGAAGAAGGTACTGAAACTCCTCAATCCTCATCCCCTCACCCCCCCCCAGCCAAATGGCCCTAGATCTCTAGGGCTAAATTACCTTGCCAAATATCAATCATCTCTAACGGCGTCGTCCCGCTTGGTGGTATGATACCGTCCTTGCATGCCTATTCATTGTGTGATGAGTGTTGCACTCGGTGACATATGGACATCCCGCGACAGTGTTTTCCGCAACGTATCTCACCACTCATTCATCAAGGTGAATGTCACGACTTCTTGATTCAAGGAAATTCTCTCTCATGATCCAGTGCGCTCGAACCACACAACGGAGTGCCGCGTGAGGGCACCCGGATTGACGGATGCCTTTCCCACCGCGGGAGCATTCGCGACGATCGAGGCCTTCGTCCGTACCCTCTCCACTCAAGCCTCCATCGGCATCTTTCTGTCGGACCCCCAGGGCCGCACCTTGTATCTCAACGAACGGCTCTGTCGCATCGCCGGGCTCCCTGCCACACCAAAGCCGGGCCAATGCTGGCTCGACGCCCTGTTCCCTGACGATCATGATCCCATCTGTGCCGAATGGTCTCGGGCCACGACCGAGGGCCGCAGCTTTTCCCGCGAATTTCGCTTCCAGCGAGCCGATGGATCGGTACGCTGGGTCATGGCAGAAGCCTTTCCGCTGCGCACCAGTGGAGAATCCCCGACCGGATACGTGGGAATGGTCCGCGATGTCACCCCCCGACAATTGGCATTGGAGGCCCTACAAGCGAGCGAGGAACGGTACCGCAATCTGATTCAACTGTCGCCCCATGCAATCCTCGTCCATTCCGATGGCACGCTCCTTTTCATCAATCAAGCCGGCATCCGACTCTTCGGAATCGCAGCGGCGGAAGACATCGCGGGACGATCGCTGTCGGAATTCTTCCCGGAGGAGTTCCTCCAGACCCTGCCGTTGCCAGAGGCCCCCAACACGCCAACGCCCGCGGCTCCCGTGGAGCGACGATGTGTACGGCCTGATGGGACCCACGTCGATGTGGAGATGGTCGCCGCCCCGATCACCTTCGATGGACAACCTGCCGTCCAGGTGATTGTCACCGATATCACGGCACAAAAAGAAACTGCGGCCCAGCTGCAGCTGGCCAAGAAAATGGCGGCCGTTGCGACGCTGGCCGGCGGCATCGCCCATGAATTCAATAATTGCCTGACCGCCATCCTGGGTTTCTCAGACTTGGCCCTGCCATTACTCGTGCCGGACAGTCGCGCCCATGGACATGTGCAGCAGGTCATCCTCGCCTCGAAGCGGGCTCGAGATCTTGTCACGCAAATGCTTGTGTTCGGGCGCCAGGGAGACAGCGCCAAACAGCCGATCTCTCTGGACATCCTTCTGAAGGAAACCCTCCGAATCTTGAGAGGAAGGTTACCGGAGAACATCACCCTCCGCGAATGGATCCCTGGCGCAATCAAACCCGTGTTTGCCGATCCGACCCAGATCCATCAAGTGTGCGTCAGTCTACTGGCTCATTCCGAACAGGCCATGCGAACGACTGGCGGGGTCTTGGAGGTACGACTCGACAATATCCATCTCAGCACCCCAGTGAACGGCCACGAACTCCCGCTCCCTCCCGGACAGTACGTGCGCCTCGCCGTCTCGGATACCGGCGACGGAATGAGCCCCGACTTCCAGGCCCGGATGTGCGATCCGTTCTTTACGGCCACCTCCTCGGGAGGCGGGACAGGAATGGGACTCTCGGGTGTGCAAAGCATCGTGAGCGAGCACGGCGGCACCTTCCGTGCTACCAGCACAGTCGGCCAGGGCACCACCATCGAAGTCTATCTGCCCGCGATGCTCCATCCCAATTCAGTCGTGGTCACCGAGGCGGTCCAGGACAGAACCTCCAACCTCACGGAACGGAAGGAATTCCTTGCCGAGTGAGTCAAGGAGCGGTAAATTCACAGTGACCGTGGGACGGTATCCAAGCACCGATATCAGCCATCTCAATAACGTAGCGCCTTAACATCTCGAATTTCACACCACAGGACTCCTGCGAGGAACGTTATGCCATCGGTCTTAATCGTGGACGATGAAGAGGCGATCCGCCGGCTCATTCGCGAAACGCTGGAACAAGCGGGCTATCATGTCCACGAGGCGTGTGACGGCAAAGAAGGTCTGACGCACTACCGCCAGTCGCCAGCGGATTTGGTGATCATGGACATCCTCATGCCTGACCAGGACGGCCTTGAAAGTATTTTGACACTCCGTCGGGAATTTCCGGAGGCGAGGATCATGGCCATCACCGGTGGAAGCGACATGATCGGCATCCTCAACTTCCTGGATGTGGCCCGCATGCTCGGGGCTCGCCGCACACTCCAGAAACCCTTCGAGATGCAACAGCTCCTGGACGCCGTGCGAGCCGAGATTGCCGGCTGACCAGCAACCACCTCCACCATTCCCTTTGCTTCACTGCACGCGACCGCCACATTGACTTCCTGCCGGCCGATCCGCAGACTGACAGCCGCTTACATTTCCCATTCACTGGAAAGACGTGGTCATCATGACGTGGTGGACTCCGCAATTACACGCGATGCTCGGCGGAATCGTCGTCGCAATCGGGGCGTTCGTCATGTGGGAGCAGGCGGCTCCGATCTGGACGCTGCTCTTTGCCGCGGTGGCGACTACGTTTCTCTGGTGGAGGGGACGGAGCATCGGAACCGTCTGGGCCTGGACCACGTTGGGGCTCGGGATTGAAAGCATGGCCTGGCCGATTGTGACCATGATTGAGATCCGAATGGGAGGGGGTCAGCCGACCGAAGAACAAATGGGAACGATTCTGAACGCCGTGCTCTTTGGCCTCTTCTCATCGGTCTTCTGGGTCACATTTGCCTTCGGACTTTTCAAACGTGTACGGGAGGGGGACGTCCCACCATCTCCACCACCGGGAACAGAGCCAGTCTCGCTGCGGAACAGAAAGAAACGGGCGCACAGCTGAAGAGCCTCACCCCATGGCAACCGGATCGACATCGATATCGAACCGGAGGCCACCTCGCCGCGGCCCCCGTTCAAGAATTTCAAGTGTCCGGATGACCATCTCCTTTCCTGTCTCAAGAGAGACAGCCTTGACCAGGATCTGCCAGCAATACCGGCCCCTAGCCATGGCATGGGGCGCCGGAGAAGGCCCGAGGATGACGGTCTTTTTCGCTTCCCCCCCCACACCGATGAACCTCTGAGCCACGGCCGACCGCCTGCTGTCTTTCGATTCCCGCCTTTCAGAGCCCGCGACCTCCGCTCGTAACAAAGTCGCCCAACGGTCAGCGGCCTGAGCCACTACCGGCTCAAGCGTACCGGACACATCGAGCCTGACGAGATGCGTACAGGGCGGGTATTGGAGCATCTGCCGGAACGCCTGTTCTTGCTCGAAAAAGAGCGAATCGTCGCCATGGGCAAGGGCCATCATCGCGTGATGATCCGTAAAGCGAGTCTGCACGATGACCACTCCTCCTAAGTGAGCGGGTCGAGCCAGTTCGACCGCATCGACAAGACCGTGGTACATCCGCTCCGCCGAGCGAAAATCCGGGACATGAAGTCCGGCATCCGCATCCGGCACAGCTACAAAAGCGGCCTGTGAGTGAAGGCCCAACCGAAACAGCATCTGCGTGCCGATGACAATATCGATGTCTCCGACGGCAAGCAGACGATTGAACGCCCGCGCATCGGCGGGGCGGCGGATCGTCTCCCCATCCACACGACCCACGCGCGCCTGAGGGAACATCCGCCGAACAGCCTCTTCGATACGTTCCGTGCCCGACCCAACCGGTTCCAGCTTGAGAGACTGGCACTGCCCGCAATGATCCGGCACGGGTTTCGTCCGTCCACAGTAATGGCATCGTACGTGGTTGTTACGCTTGTAAAACGTCAACGCGACACTACAGGCATCGCACTGCGGCATGGCCCCACAATCTCGGCAATGCAGAACACTCGCAAACCCTTTGCGGTTCAGATACACAATCGCCAGGGCGTTCTGCCGCAAGGCCTCTCGAATGCCGTCACACAGAGGGGGCGACAACAACGTTCCCGCCGCGTACTCCTTTGCGTAGTCCTTTAGGTCGATCACCTGCACGCTCGGGAAGGCTGCCGAGTCGCGATAGACACAGGGCGTCATCTCTCCTTGCTGTACCGCCGACCAACTCTCGAGCGACGGATGGCTCGAGGCCAGGACCAACAGCGCTCGATCGCAGGCGGCACGCCGCCGTGCCACCTCTCGAGCATGGTAGCGGGGCACCTGCTCCTCTTTGAGCGATGCATCGTCCTCTCCCTCCACCCACACCAATCCAAGTCGATCAATGGGCGCGAAGGTCGCCATGCGGGTGCCGACCAGAATCGTCGTCGAAGGATCCCGCACCGATAACCATGCCGCCGCACGGTCTCTCGCCGACAAGCCGCTGTGCAAGAGAACCGGGCGCTCTCCCGCTGCCGCTAGGGCTCCGGCCAGTCGACTCGCATTCTCCACGTCACCCGTGATGATCAACACGCGCCGCCCACGACGAATCGTGTCCTGAGCGGCCTGCACCAGACACCAAAGCCTGGTGTCACAAACCCCCTGGACCAGCAAGGAGACAAAGGCGCCCTGCGAAAGCACCTGACTCACGGTAGCCGGCCACGATGCCGCTTCGACTGGAAGGTGTGCCACGGAGTCGAATGCCAACTTCGCGGGAAGCGCCTGTCTTGCCGTCTCAGTCATGTTCTTCTTGGCACGAGAGGCCCGCCAGGTAACCGTCTCATCCCGACGAAAGACCAATCCCTTTCGGACCAGCGCCTGCAACGCTCGTGTCACGCGGGACTTGTCGGCTTGTGCGAGGGTAGCCGCCGTGATGCCGTTGGGACGACGAGAGAGGCGCTTCAGCAACTGCATTTCCACCTCTCCCACTTCTTCTTCGAGGGAAGACAGGCAGGACAAACCTTGCTCCGTCGGCAGATAACGTGGCCGAATCCGGCCGGCCTGACCGACCGGGGGCAAGACGAGCTTGATACATTGGCCCCACGGTGCGGCATACCGGTCGGCCACCCAGCGGCTCAAATCCACCTGACTCGATGTCAGATGCTGGTCTGGGGACGCATCGGCAAGCGAACGGATCGCTTTCAATCCCCGGTCCGGCGCTCCGATCGGAAGCTGAGGATGCACTGCAATGACGAGACCGTGAAGGTCTTGGGACCCGAATGGAACGATCACAGATTGCCCTATCACTACCTTGCCCTTGAGCTCAGCAGGAATCACATAGGTAAAGGGCCGGTGGAGGCGGCGAGGCAACACCACATCAACATAGGTTGGGGAGGCAGCAGGAGAGATCGGTGGGTTCACGGACGAACGCTGGTCGAGCATGCGCCATTCTAGCAACACCAGATCGGGGCAACAACGACGGACTCTTGGAGAGAGACGTTCAGATCACGCCCACTAGACGAATGAGTGCGGTGCAGCAAGAAGATGAATGGAGGGCAGAGAGAAAAAACCAACGGCGGCCGACGTCCCGTGATGGAGGCCAGCCGCCGCGATTGATTACAACCCAGGCGTGATCGATGTCGACTCACCTCCGGCAGGCGCAGCCGGCGCTGTCATTTCCGAAGGAGCGGCATGGTCACTCGCTGCATCCGAAGGAGTGGATCCTGTCGGAGTTGCGGGAGTCGATACGGCGACTGGTGCATCGGGAGGCGCCACGCCCATTTCGTTAAAGCTAAACTGCGTGGGTTTCGGCTGGTCCTCACGCGCCGGCCCCTTCACCGGCTGTGCTGGCGGTCCGTCTTCCGGCGACTCGAGTACAACCTCAATGCGGCGGTTCTTCTTGCGACCCTCGTCGGTCGCATTGCTTGCGACGGGGCGACTTGCCCCATACCCTACGGCAGAAAGCTTCGCTGAATCCATCCCACCCTTCTCGATCAGGTATCGCACGATATCGGCCGCACGCGCCTTGGACAATTCCCAATTCGTCGGAAACTGTCCCTTGAGCGTCGGGCCGATTTCCATGTTATCGGAATGACCTTCCACCCGAACCTGCTGATGGACGGCAGTCGCCTTCAAGTAGTCCGTCAGTTGCTCGAGAATCGGTACACCAGCAGGCTTCACCTTCACTTCCCCGGATTCATATTCCAACTGATCCGCCAGATCATCAAGATTGATCTTGGTGACCCCACGAGTTCGCTCGATCCGCGCCTTGCTTAGGGCACGGGGCTCACTCGACGGCGCCGAAGCGGTGTCCAGACCCCCAGCCATCACCGGTTGCACGGTGGCTGGTGGAAGATCGAAGTCTCCGCCTTCGGTTTGCATCGCCCCGACGAGCGACGCGTGTTTGGACCGAAGGCGATCACCAATCAGGACCCGAGCCGTCGCTTTGGATAACACCGCAGCAGCCGTGCGGGGCTCCGTCGAGAGGATTTTCACTTCGCCGATTTTCCGCTCGGGGAGTCCGCCGCCCGTACGGAACACTTCCAGGAAATCACCACCGCGGAGGCCGTCGCCTTGTCCCTTGTCGAGATACACCAGATTTCCCTGCGACACGAGAGACATGTTCTTATCGGACTGCAACTCGACGACCATGGCCTCGACGTCGCCCGCCGATGAGGCGACATCGACAACGTCCTCCGTCGAAGGCGGAGTGAACCGCATGACCGGATCGCCGGGCGAGAACGAGGCGTAAGACCGAACGACCCGCACACCGACCAGTGACGGATCCAGTTGAATGACTTTCACCACTCCCAGCCGATTAATGATATAGCCCAGGTACTGTTTGGTGATGGGGTGAAACACTTTACGTGAGCGCCGGTACACCGTGTACAGATCGCCGAGAGCCGCGTCACCGGGATTCTTCAATTTGAGATAGAGCGTATCCGTCCCCGCCCACCCGATCATCATTCGGTTGCCGGAGAGCTGATTGTCACCGGTAATGACATTGACGACACCATCAAGCGGCATGTCCTGTCGGATCGAGCCGGCGGCAAAGGTCAGGGCTGCATCACCCAGCCGCACGCTTTCGGCGTTCTGGGCATGGACCGGCATGGCCGTAACGGCCGCGAGGCTGCAAGAGAGGATGATAAGACTGGCGCGCATGGGTAATGTCCTCATATTGATGACACCTAGAAGGGTTGTCTGTAGCAACCTTAGCAAAGAGGAGGGGGTTGTCAAGAAACAGGGCGGCACTAGACGGTTTGATTCATGTGCGCACCAGGTGTATTGTAACTATATGATGATTACCGATGTGAGTCTTCAGTAGAAATAAAAGTCGCGGAGTGGAGCGCGTGAGGTGAGGGCATGGGAACGGAAAAACGTCGAATCAACACCCAAATGCCCCGCAGAATAAAGGTTCGGACCGCAACGCCCATGGCCTCTGAATGGGATATCAGTGCCGGATCCCCACCGAGCGATTTGAGAACTCCGTCCAACAAGATGATGCCACGCTCCGTGAACAGCCACGCACCCGCTGACACGTTAGCCGTGACGCCCAAAAACACGGCACCTCGCGCTCGCTCCTAACCGCACTCGGCCTCTCCTCCTAACTGCTGGACAGTATTCACTTTCTAGGACTTTCGGGACTAGAGGCCTAGGTCCTTTGTGCGCTTGCTATTAAAAATGGGCAGGGGCTAAGATTCCGACCTCCTTATAAGCCCTATAAGCCCTCAAACCCGTTGAGGTTCGAGCCCATGGCTGGTTCCGAGCTCCTCTTAGAGTACCTGAGCCGATATTTTCCTATTCTGCTCTTCGTGTTCATCGCTTTTGCGTTTGGCGTGGGCACCCTATTGATCAGCTATTTCGTTCAACCGAAGTATCCTGAGTCGGAAAAACTGTCCACCTATGAGTGCGGATCTGAACCGTTTTCTGATGCTCGGATGCCGTTTCCCGTTCGGTACTACATCTTTGCCATGCTGTTCGTGATTTTCGATGTGGAAGTCATCTTTCTGTATCCCTGGGCCATCGTCTTCAACAAGATCGGTCTCATCGGTCTCGTGGAAATGTTGATCTTCATCGGACTCTTCCTCGTCGCCTATGTCTATGCCTGGCGAAAAGGAGCTTTGGAATGGGATTGATTCAACTGGGAGGCCGCGATAAGGACGGTAGTCCCGATGTCATTACTCTGACCGTCGAGAAGGCCGTCAACTGGGCCCGAAAGGGTTCGTTGTGGCCCATGACATTTGGTCTGGCCTGTTGTGCCATCGAGATGATCGCCGCCGTCTCTTCGCGATATGACATGGATCGGTATGGAGCCGGGGTGTTTCGGGCTTCCCCTCGCCAATCTGACCTTATGATCGTTGCCGGTACCGTCTGCCGCCGCATGGCTCCGGTCATTCGCAAGATTTATGACCAGATGCCGGAGCCGAAGTACGTGATCGCCATGGGATCGTGCGCCACATCGGGCAATATTTACGACAGCTATAGCGTGGTGCAGGGGGTCGACCGATTCGTGCCGGTCGATATCTATGTGCCGGGTTGCCCCCCGACTCCAGAAGCCCTATTTGATGGCATTCTGAAACTCCAAGAGCGCATCATGCAAAAGCGTGTGTTCCTCACCCAACCGAAAGAAGTGAAGGACGCCCTGAAGGTCTAACGGGCAGGAAACAGTCCAATGAGTCACCTGGCGAAACGCATTGAGGAAACCTTCCCCGGCGCCTTCATCAAGGCGGCGGAGTGGCGCGGTGATGTTGCCGTCACCGTGAAGCGGGAGGCCTTGCATGACGTGGCCCGATTTCTGAGGGACGACCCCTCCTTGACGTTTGATTACATCGTCCACGTGAGCTCGGTGGACTGGCCGGATGACGAGGAGCGCTTCGAGGTGGTGTACGAGGTCTATTCGATTCGGACACGTCAGCGCATCCGCCTAAAAACACGGGTTCCTGAATCGGACTCTGTTGTGGACTCCTTGACCGACATTTGGAAGGGCGCCGACTTTATGGAACGCGAAGTGTACGACATGATGGGGATCCGGTTTCGCAACCATCCGGACCTTCGCCGCATTTTGATGCCGGACGAGTATGAAGAAGGCTACCCCTTGCGCAAAGATTTTCCGCTCCGTGGCAGAGGATGGCGCGATACCTTCGAGTTTTTAGATGAGCCAGCCCGTTAGGGCGACATTCCTGGATCACTGAACGATCATGGCACAGTCCGAAGACCAACGAACCACAGTCTATAAGGTCGACCCCGAGCATCCTGAAAGCGCGACGCTTCCAACGCTCCGGACCGAAGAGCTCCTGCTGAACATGGGACCGCAGCATCCCAGCACTCACGGAGTCCTCAAGGTTATTCTCGAGTTGGAGGGAGAGCGACTGGTCAAGTCGACGCCGGTGATGGGTTTTCTCCATCGCGGCGTGGAAAAGCTGGCCGAGGAAGGGACCTATCATCAGTTCATTCCACACACCGACCGTCTCGATTACGTGTGCGCGATGTACAACAACTTTGCCTATTGTCGCGCCGTCGAAAAATTGATGAACATCACCGTGCCGGATCGCGCCGAGTACCTGCGCACCATCGTCGCAGAAATCCAGCGCATTATCGGACATCAGTTTTGGCTCGGCACGCAAGCGCTCGACATCGGAGCGATGACCGTCTTCTTTTATTGCTTCCGGGATCGCGAAATTCTATTGGATTGGTTCGATGAACTCTGCGGCGCCCGTCTGACGACCAGCTGGTATCGCATCGGCGGCGTGGAGCGGGACTTCACGCCGTCTCTGTTCGCCAAACTCAAGCAATTCCTGGATTACTTCCCGCCGAAGATCGATGAATACGTGATCTTCCTGGAGAAGAACCGCATCTGGCTCGCGCGGACTAAGGGTGTGGCGGTCATTTCGGCAGAGGATGCCTTGAGTTTTGGGTTAAGCGGACCGACTCTCCGTGGATCGGGCGTCGATTACGACCTTCGCAAATACGAACCCTACTCCGCCTATCCCAAATGTGAGTTCAGTGTCCCGGTCGGAAAGAACGGTGATACCTACGATCGGTACTGGATTCGCGTGCAGGAGCTCTATGAAAGCGTCAAGATCATCCGCCAATGTCTAGAGCAAATCCAGGATGGGCCGATCATGGCGGACGTGCCCAGCGTGACCCTTCCCCCAAAGGAACGGGTGTTCACAAACCTGGAAGCCATGATTCAGCAGTTCAAACTGTTCTCTCAAGGGTTTAACGCCCCGCCGGGAGAAATCTATTGCGGGACAGAGGCACACAAAGGTGAGTTGGGTTTCTATATCGTCAGCACGGGCGGCGGGAAGCCGTACCGGCTGAAGATCCGCGCTCCATCGTTTATCCATATGGGCGCTTTCGATCATATGTCGAGAGGCTACATGATCGCCGACGCCGTGACGATCTTCGGCACATACGATATCGTCATGGGGGAATGCGATCGATGAAGACCGATACAGCACAAAGGAAAAAGTAAGGGCCGACATGTCTTGCTGTTGCCCGTTTACTTTTGACTTGAGGTAACTCCATGGGTTTGAAACCAGCGACCAATCCAGACGTCGAAGCCGCTACGATTGAACTGTCCATCGATGGACGGACGATCGCGGCGAAGGACGGCGTCTCGCTCTACGATGTGATCGCCAGCACGGGCAAGATTATTCCCGCCATGTGCTACCACTATACGTTCGATCCGTTCGGGTCCTGCGGCATGTGCCTGGTCATGCAGGAAGGGAAAAAGGCACCGGTTAGGTCCTGCACCGCCAAGGCTGCTGCCGGCATGGTTGTTCGCACGGAAGGCGACGATCTGTTCGCGGCTCGAAAAAAAGCCGTAGAAAAGCACCTCTCCGTTCATCCCCTGGACTGTCCCGTCTGCGACGCCGACGGACATTGCGAGCTGCAGGACATGGCCTTTCAGCATGGCGTGACGAACCTCGCCAATGCCAAGCAAAAGTTTATCCCCGAAGACACACGCAGCCTGGTGCTCGACTTCAACATGAATCGCTGCATCGCCTGCGCCGAATGCATCAACGTCTGCAAAGACGTCTTGATGATCGACGCCTTGCAATTCATGAAGAAGGGCGGCTTCAACCAAGTCGTGCCCAAGGGCGATCAACCGCTGTCCTGCGAATTTTGCGGCGACTGCCTGGCCGTGTGCCCCGTCGGCGCCATCACAAACAAGTATTCCAAGTACCTCTACAAGCCTTGGCAGATGAAGAAAACTACGACCACATGCAACTATTGTGGCGATGGCTGCCAAATGCATCTCGAGACCAAAGACACGGAAGTCGTTCGAGTCACCTCGCCGCTGTCCTGGAAGAATAAATGGGGTGACCGGGCGGAAACCAGCAAAGGCCACGGCGGGATCTGCGTCCGCGGACGATTCGGGTTTCAATACATCGACAGTGAGCAACGCTTACGGCAACCGCTCGTGCGCAAAGGCGACGCGCTGACGGAAACGCCGTGGCTCGACACCATGCAGAGCGTGATCGATCGGCTGTCCGACATCCACCGCAAGCACGGGCCGGAATCGATTGCCGGGCTCATCACTGCGCGTTGCACAAACGAGGAACTGTACCTGTTCCAAAAACTCATGCGCGCCGGGTTCCGGACCAACCAACTCGACAGCAGTGCCCGCTACGGCCATCTCAATTATGTACATGCCGTGCGCCATGCCGTCGGCATCGGACGGCCGCTCAATGACTGGGAAGACCTGACCAAAGCCAAAGCCGTGCTCGTGATCGGCTCCAATATTACAGAAACCAATCCGTTGACGTCCGTCCGCATCAAAGAAGCGATCCGCGTCTACAGCGCACAGGTCATCGTTGTGGATTCGGCCAATACCAACATCGCGCAGCTCGCGTCACATCCGCTCTTAGTGAAACCGGGCACGGAAGGATCGCTCATCGATGGGCTCGTCAAATCAGTCATCGAACAAGATCTGATCGATGAGCCGAGCACAACGCGGCATCCGCAGGCATTCGCGGCATTGAAGCAAGCTATGGAGCAGGTATCGCTGGATCAGGTGTCCGCACAAACCGGCATTGCGGTGGGGCAGATTCGAGAAGTGGCGGCCATTTTCGCGGAAGCCCCGCGCGCGATCGCGCTGTGCGCGGAAGGCATCGTCCGTCGGCCGAACGGCTACCAGAACGTCCTGAAGCTCATCGACCTCGCCTGGGTGACCGGCAAACTGGGCCAACCAGGATGCGGCGTGACGACGGTGACCGAAGAAATCAATGAGCAGGGTGCGGTCGACATGGGTGTTGCGCCGGAGTTCTTGCCGGGTCAAGCGCGCTTCGATGACCCCATCGCCCGGGAACGATTCGGTAAGGCCTGGGATGTGACCCTTCCTGCCAGCGGCAGCGGGGCCAATCTCCTAGAAATTCTGGCCCGCATTCGGAATGGCCAGATCAAGGCCCTCTATGTGATCGGAGAAAATCCGTTGGCGACGTTGCCCGCCTCCTTGGATGTGAAGGGGACGCTTGAAAAATTGCAGCTCCTGATCGTGCAAGACCCCTTTCTCACCGAAACGGGTCAGATGGCGCATGTCGTCCTTCCGGCCGCGACCTACGCCGAGAAAGACGGCACCTTCACCAATCTAGAGGGCAAAGTCCTGCGTGTGCGCCAAGCGCTCGACCAGGTTGGGGAAAGCTTGCCTGACTGGCATATCATGACCGCGTTGGCCAACGGCCTCGGGTACGAATGGCCCTACGAGTCCGCGCAAGACGTGCAGAACGAAATCATGAAGCTGCTCCCTGGCTATTACAATCTCGGCCAGCCCCGTCGTATCGCGCCATCGGCCGACGCCTATCTGTCGAACGGCTATGCATCCGAGGTCGCAACCCGCTATCGCAGCCAGCCGTCGCAGTCATCGAATGATGTCCTGCGGCCCTTTACCCTGCTGACCGGGCAAGTGCTGTATCACTCCGGGAAACTGTCCACACGGGCCTCAGGGCTTATCAATATCGAGCCGAACAGTGGTCGTCTGCGGATGAATCCGGCCGACCTACAACAACTCGGGCTCAACGAACAATCCACCATTCGCCTGATCTCCCAGCAAGGCGCCGTGCAATTGGGCGTACGGTCGGATCCCGACGTCTTGCCTGGGTCGTGCTTCTATCCGGAACATTTCAATGAGCCGCCGGTAAAAGACTTGATGGCCGTGGAGGCTGACAGCGTGACGGGAGTGCCCTACTTCAAGTCAACGCGGGTGAAGATTGAAAAGGTTGGTGCGTAAGAGTAAGCTCGTTCGTCTTTTTGATGTCGTCAGAAGGTGGTGAGAATGAGTGTCGGGGCGTGGACCAAAAAACTTCTTGAAGCGGCGTTGTTCTACGAAATTTGGGGCGCCATGAAGGTCACCTTCAAACACATGTTCCATCGCCCCATCACCTTTCAATATCCGCGTGAACAGCGAACCATCCCAGACGGCCACCGCGGCGCCTTAGGACTGCTTCGCTACGACGACGGACATGAGCGCTGCGTGGGCTGCGACCTCTGCGAAGCGGCCTGCCCCTCCCGTTGCATCAAGGTGATCAGCCATGAAGACCCCAACCGTCCTCTGCAGCGTTACGCCACTGAGTTCTATATCGACATCACCAAATGCGTATTTTGCGGGTATTGCGTGGAAGCCTGCCCCGTCAATGCGCTGGCGATGACCAAAATGTACGAATACTCCACCCACGACAAGCGCACCCTCCTCTTCGACAAGAAGCGGCTCTACGAGATAGGCGAACGCCATCTTGAGGACGCCAAAAAATATCTGTATGCCCATAACCAAGAAAAGAATTCGGAGGAGAGCCGGGAGTATCGTTATTACTTTCCGCAGTCGGTTCTCAAACCCACACAGTCACAACCCAAACATTTGAGTTGAATCGTACCGTTATGGCTTTCGTGTTTTTCGCGTATTTCGCAGTGGTGAGTATTGTCGCCGGCATTCTGACCGTGTCGCTGAAGCACCCGGTGCAATGCGGCCTGGCGCTCCTGGCCCTGCTGCTCCACGTCTCGGGTCTGTTCATCATGCTGAACGCCGAGTTCTTATGGGCCGTCCAAGTGATTGTCTACGCGGGAGCCATTTTGGTCCTGTACTTGTTCGTCCTCATGTTGTTGAACCTCAAGACGGACGACCGCTACTTCCACGCCAAGACCCCGTACCTGCTGGCGCCCGCGGCCATCGGATTGCTGTATCTGTTGTTCTTGTTGGTGCGATCGCCTTTCAGTGGTGCAAAAGGCGATGCCTCCACGGCAGCCATCCTGCAGAACGGAGATGCCCATGCCATCGGCATCAAGATGTTCAGTGAATACTTGCTGCAATTTGAAATTATCGGCGTGTTTCTGACGGGGGCAATCGTCGGCGCCATCGTCCTGGCCAAGGCTCCCAAATCAATCCAGACGAGGCGCGACGTATGATCCCCTTGTCCGCCTATGTGGCCGTGAGTGCCGTGTTGTTTGCGACGGGGTTGCTCGGTGTGCTGATCCGCCGCAATTTCATTATCGTGCTGATGTCCGTCGAAATCATGCTGAACGCGGCCACCATCAACCTGGTCGCCTTCTCCCATTATCTCGACTCCATGCAGGGCCAGATCGTGGCGCTCTTCATCATTGCCATCGCGGCGGGAGAAGCGGCCATTGGATTGGCCATCATCATTGTCGTCTTCCGCGGCAAGATTTCGACCAACGTCGATGAAATGAATCTGTTGAAGTGGTAACGTGTCCGACTCAATCGATCTGATCGTCAAACTGATTCCCCTGTTTCCGTTGATGGCCGTCCTTGTCAATGGCCTCTTTGGACACCGGTATTCCCACGACTTGGCGCACCGGTTTGCATGGGGTTCCGTCCTGCTCTCATTCCTTTGTGCGCTGGCGGTCTTCACGGACACCCTGCGAACGGGAGCTGCCCGTGAAGTGGTCGCGTACAAATGGATCTTCGGCGGCGATCTCACGATCAATCTCGCCTTTTTGATCGATCCCCTGACCTGCATCATGCTGCTGGTCATCACGGGGGTGGGGTTCCTGATCCACGTGTACTCTGTGGGATATATGCATGGAGAATCGGGCTTCACACGATTCTTCGTGTACATGAACCTCTTCATGGTCTCGATGTTGTTGCTGGTGATGGGCAACAACTATGTCGTCCTGTTCATCGGATGGGAAGGCGTCGGTCTCTGCTCCTATCTCCTGATCGGCTACTACTACGACAAAGTCTCCGCAGCCAAAGCGGCGACGAAGGCCTTTGTGGTCAATCGAATCGGGGATGCAGGATTTCTCCTGGCGATCTTCCTGGTGTTCGTCAACTTCCGGACGCTCGACTACACCCAGGTCATGCAGAATGCCGCTCAACTGTCGCCTGAAATGGCCACGGCCATCGCGCTCTGCCTGTTGGTCGGCGCCGTTGGAAAATCGGCGCAACTCCCGCTCTATACCTGGCTGCCCGATGCCATGGAAGGTCCAACCCCGGTCAGCGCCCTCATTCATGCCGCCACCATGGTCACAGCCGGCGTCTATATGATCGTCCGCAATCACGCAATTTTTGACCTGTCACCTGTTGCCATGACGACCGTGGCCTGGATCGGCGGACTCACGGCGCTCTTCGCAGCGACGATCGGGCTGGTCCAAACCGACATCAAGCGGGTCTTGGCCTATTCCACCGTGAGCCAGCTCGGCTATATGTTCCTGGGATGCGGCCTCGGCGCCTATACGGCCGCGGTCTTCCACCTGATGACCCACGCCTTTTTTAAGGCCTTGCTCTTTCTGTCCGCCGGATCTGTCATCCATGCCCTGTCAGGGGAACAGGATATCCGCAAGATGGGCGCCTTGAAGTCGAAGATTCCCTGGACACACACGCTCTTTCTGATCGGCACGATTGCGATCGCAGGGATCCCGCCCTTGGCAGGGTTCTGGAGCAAAGACGAAATCATGGGCCATGCCTTCGTCCACCAGCACTATCTGCTCTACGGCATGGCCGCGATCGGCGCCTTCTTGACGTCGTTTTATATGTTCCGCCTGACATATCTCACATTTTATGGAACCTCGCGGCTGGATCATCACACCGCCGAGCATGTGCATGAGTCCCCGATGGTGATGATCGGCCCCTTGGTGGTCTTGGCCACGCTGTCTGTGATCGGTGGCTTTCCGGGTGTTCCACCGGAAAACGGCTGGTTCCATCATTTCCTCCATTCGGTAGCAGGCGTAGCCGGTGAGGAGCATGCCACCGCTCCGGCCCTGATGTTTGGCTTGATGGGAACAGCCACCGTGATCGCGCTGCTTGGCTGGGGGCTCGCGCATTATTTTTACAGCGGCCAGTCCACAGCAGCGGATGCGCTGGCCGGACGCATGCCCAGCGTCTACACGACCCTGCTCAACAAATACTATGTCGACGAACTCTACGATACCCTGTTTGTGGAATCCGCAAAGCGATTGGGGCTGCTCTGCGATTGGTTCGATCGAACCATCATCGACGGCCTTGTCCGTTCCATCGATCGGGGAACAGACGCCAGTTCGGCCGCCATTACCTGGACTGAAAAGCACGTCATATACGGATTCTTGAATATTATCGGCTATGCCAACCACCAACTGGCCCGCTCATGGCGACGACTCCAAACCGGCATGGTGCATCAGTATGCGGCCATCATCGTGGCCGGATTGTTTATTCTCGTTCACATCATTCTTTTAATCTGGACCGGAACCGGTTCCACCGGCTATTCGTCACGCTGACGGAGCGGAGTTTTTGGACACACGATGCTTGAAGAGTTCAGTTTTGGGTTCCCCATTCTCTCGTATCTGATCTTCCTTCCGTTGGCAGGGGCGGCCGTCCTCTGGTTGATCGAAGACGAAGATCTCGTCAAAACGACTGCTTTGGGCATCACCCTGGTGGAACTCGCACTTGCGAGCCTCGTGTTGCTGCGCTTCGTGCCGGATTCCGCAGCGATGCAGTTCGCCGAACATGCCCGGTGGATGCCGGCACTCGGCATCGGGTACCACTTGGCCGTGGATGGCATCAGTGTGCTCTTTGTGGGCCTCACGGCCTTCCTGACCGTGCTGGTCGTCATCTATTCCTGGGATACGGTGCGCAACCAAGTCCGCCTCTACTTCATGGCGCTTCTGGCGCTGGAGACCACCACGATCGGCATCTTTGTCTCCATCGACCTGATTTTGTTCTTCGTCTTCTGGGAGCTCATGCTCATCCCCAGCTATTTCCTGATTAAGTTGTGGGGCGGCGGACCAGAACGGCATTACGCGGCACTCAAGTATGTGCTCTACACGCTCCTGGGAAGCGTCTTCATGCTGGTGGGCATCGCGTTGCTCGATATTAACTATCACCAGTGGGCCGTGACCCATCACCTCGACGACGTCTACTCGTTCGACCTGCTACAATTGCTGTCCGTCCCGATTCCACTCTCCCAGCAGATTCTGATTTTCTGGCTCATGTTCATGGGGTTCGCCTTCAAGGCGCCGGTGTTCCCATTCCACACCTGGCTTCCCGATGCGCTGGTGGAAGGCCCCATCGGCATGGCCGTCATGCTGGCTGGTATGAAATTGGGCACCTATGGATTCCTTCGCTTTACATTCCCGTTGCTTCCGGATGCCTCCAAAAGCGAGGGCGTGGTCTCCATCGTGATGGTGCTGGCCCTCACAGCGATTCTCTACGGAGCGGTAGTGGCGCTGGTGCAATCAGACTTCAAACGCCTCCTCGCATTCAGCAGCATCAGCCACCTTGGCTTTGTCGTGGTCGGCCTCTTTGCCCTGAACTTTCAAGGCCTGCAGGGCAGCCTGTTGACCATGATCAACCTGGGATTCAGCACCGCCGGTCTCTTTTTCATGGCGGGATTCTTATCGACCAGACAACAAAGTACTCACTTGTCTGCCTTCGGAGGATTTGCGAAACAAGTCCCGCTCCTAGCCACCTTTCTCCTGTTGATCGGGCTGGCGTCCATCGGGCTGCCCGGTACGAACGGGTTCGTCGGAGAATTTCTCATCCTCCTGGGCGCATTTAAAGCCAAATGGTGGTATGGAGCCGTGGCAGTCCTCGGCGTCATCTTCGGGGCAGCCTATTTTCTCTGGTATTACGAACGCGCGATGCTCGGGCCTCTGACCAAGAACGTCTCGGCAGCGATCAAGGATTTGCATATGCGGGAGATCACAATTGCGCTGTCGCTGTCGATCATGATCTTGTGGATCGGCCTCTACCCCTCGCCGTTCCTGCGAATGATGAACGGATCAGTTCAAGCCCTCGTCGATCGGCTAGATCGTGCGAAACTGGCTTCCGTAGACAGCGTCATCCACATGCCGGCGAAGTAAGAAGACCATGGCTGAATATACACTGCTCATCATTTTGTTTGCCCCGTTTGCCGGGGCCTTGGCCTTGATCTTCGTTTCCAACCGGCAACTCTCATTGGTGCGAGGCATAGCGGCCGGGTCCGCCTTCGTCTCCTTGATCGCCTCGATCTATCTCTTTTATTCCTACGACCCACTCAAAGGCGGCTTTCAGTTTATCCAGCGGATTGAATGGTCACGTCAGTTGGGAATCTCGCTCCACCTGGGTGTGGACGGAATCGGCACTCCCCTGGTACTCGCCTCATCCATCCTGCTCTTCGCCGGCATATTCGTCTCATGGCACATCAAAGATCGCATTAAAGAGTTTTACATCTGGATCTTGATTCTGGCCGCCGCCACGATCGGCGTCTTCATGTCGCTGGATCTCTTCTTCTTGTATTTCTTCTATGAAATGTCCGTCATCCCCATGTATCTCCTCCTAGGCATGTGGGGCAGTCACACCAAGAAGTATCTGGAGATGACAGACCCTGAAGGCCTGAAACAACGGGACTCCGTCGGCTTCATCTTCAATTTTGGCGCGAACAGCAAAGAATACGCAGCCATGAAGTTGGTCTTGTTTCTCTCCGCCTTTGCCGTCGTGGCCTTGATGGGCATTCTGCTCATCTATAAATTCTCAGGGCTCAACACCTTCGATATTTTGGTCCTGCGCGAGCAGGCTCATTTCTCAGGCCCTCTGGCGACGGTCATCTGGCTATTGATCTTCTTCGGATTTGCGTCGATCGCCCCGATCTGGCCGTTGCATTCCTGGTCCCCTGTCGGACATGCGGCCGCACCGGCAGCGACCAGCATGCTGCACGCCGGCGTGTTGATGAAGTTGGGACATTTCTCAATCATTCGCGTCGCCTTCGAACTCCTGCCCGAGACGACTCGTGAGTTCATGCCGATCGCCGCCGTCCTCTGCATCTTCAGCATCATTTATGGGGGACTGGTCGCCTACTATGCGAAAGACACCAAGTATGTGATCGGATATTCCAGTTCCAGTCACATGGGCTATGTGTTCCTCGGCATGGCCGCACTCGACTATATCAGCCTGAGCGGAGCCGTCATTTATATGTTCGCTCACGCCATGGCCACCGGGATGTTGTTCGCCATGGCCGGCTGGGTCTACGACCAGACGCATACCCGCGACATCCCCTCGCTGGGGGGACTATCCAATCGAATGCCCTTCATCTCCGCCGCTTTTGTCATCGCCTGCATGGCCTCGATCGGCATGCCAGGCACCGTGAATTTTATCGCCGAAGTCATGATCATCGTCGGCAGCTGGAACAAATATCCGTTCCAGGTCGTCGTCGCCGTTCTGGGTATCGTGCTGACTATGGCCTATTTGTTCAAGATGATGCGCGGCCTGTTCTATGGATCGATGGCGGAGAAATACAGCCACTCGCACGATGCTGTGACAGTCATCGATCGCCTGCCGCTTCTGATCATGATCACCGTCAGCATCAGCTTCGGAATTTTCCCGGGCCATCTCTACTCGGTCGTCCGTTCAGGGGTCGATCCGTTGATCGCCCGAATTACCAAGGTCGTCCCGATCGCAGAGCATCCGATGAACAGTCCACATGGCGCCTCGCCCGCTGTGCCCCTGGCCACTTCCCGCGAGGCCATTGTGAAGGTGACCCCGCGATGACGTTTTCCCTTACGCTCTCAGCCAGCGATCTGCTGCTCCTGCTTCCGGAGCTGTTTCTCACCGCATGGCTCTGCGTCGTCCTGATCGTCGATTTTTCCTTCAAGCGGATCGTTCAGGAGCAGGTGGCCTACCTCACTGTTCTGGGACTTACCATCACACTGGCCTGCTTAGCCTGGTTTGACATCACCGGCATTACCGGCACCCTCTTCGGCAAGATGTTCGTCCTGGATCGTCTGGCCATCTTCTTCAAGGTCATGATCCTGTTGGCGACAATCTTGGTGGTTCTTCTGTCGATCGACTACGTGCACCGGTTCTCCTTCTTTCGAGGCGAATACTATTTCCTCGTCGCCATGTCGGCGTTGGGCATGATGTTCATGGTCTCGGCCAACGACCTCTTGTCTTTGTTTGTCACACTCGAATTTGCGACATTTGGATTTTATGTGCTGGTGTCCTATCTGCGTGACGATATGGCCTCGAACGAGGCAGGGCTCAAATTTTTTATCCTGGGCGTCTTTGCGGCAGGACTGTTGGCCTACGGCATTAGCCTGGTATTCGGTGAAACGGGCAAGCTGGTCTTTTCGGAGATGAGCGGTGCGGCTCCGACCACCGGACTCGTCATCGGCTTCCTACTCATTTTTGCGGCCTTAGGGTTCAAGATCGGCGCCGTTCCGTTCCATTCATGGATCCCCGATACATACCAGGGTGCACCCACCCCCGTGACCGCCTTTTTGTCGATCGCTCCAAAAGTGGCAGCCTTCGCCATTCTGCTGCGGTTGTTCTTGGTGGCGCTGGCGACGTTCAAACCAGCCTGGGCATTGCTGATCGTCGCGGCCTCAATTCTCTCCATGACGTACGGCAATATCGTGGCCATTAGCCAACGAAACATTAAACGGCTGCTGGCCTATTCCGGTATCGCGCAAATCGGAAATGTGCTGATCGGTCTGGCCGCCGGGACCAAAATGGGGACCGACTCCATTTTGTTCTATCTGCTGACCTATCTCTTCGCGAACCTTGGCGCCTTCGCAGTCATTATGGCGATCAGCAACGCGGTGGGAAGCGATGAGATTGAAGATTACAGCGGACTCAACCGACGCTCGCCGTTTCTGGCCTTTGCCATGCTACTTTTCCTCCTGTCCTTGGCCGGAGTCCCTCCGCTTGCCGGCTTCATCGGCAAGCTCTATATTTTTGTTGCGGCGATCAAGGAGGGCCTCTACACACTGATTACAGTCGGGCTCATCAACATCGTCATTTCGATGTACTATTATTTGATCGTCGTCAAGAGGATGTACATCAGCGAACCGCTCGATTCATCTCCCATTAAAACCACCGGTCCCCTGCGGGCGGTGATCTATGTCGGACTTGCCGGAACCCTCGTGATCGGTATCTATCCGCAACCGTTCCTCGATTGGGCCGTGGCTGCGACACTCATGTTTTCCAATTTCGTCGCCCCTTCGGCCTCTATTATTCCTCCGCCCGTTACACCGTTTGGAGGATAGTTACCGCCCCCGTCTCACCGCACCATTTCATTCAAATCCCTTCGCTTATCAATACCCTCTGTTAGAATACGGTTTGCAGTCACCAGCGCGCCACGCTACAGTTTACGAAGCGACGCCCACGCTCCTGCAATTGACTCCACCCGGATCTCGTATGGGTATGGACGAACCGAACAGCCACCAGGCCGTCGACCCCGACGGCGAATCCTCTCATCCCGCCTCCCGATGGGGCGAGCGCATCCTGGCACGGGTGTCGTGTCTTGCCCCGTTGGTTCACACATTTCAGAACAGATCGATTGAACATCGCGTGCTGGCCGGCTTCGGACTCGTGTTTGCCGGCATCCTGGTGATATCCGCCATTTCGTACCGCAACATGACCGTCCTCATCCGCAACGGCCATCAGGACCAGCGAAGCCACGAATTCATCCAGTTTTTGGCCGCGACCGGTGAAGTCATGGATGACGCCGAGAGCGGTCATCGACGGTTCTTGGTCACCGGAGACGACGGTTACCTTGCCTCCTACAATACCCTGCGTGCGCGCGCACCGGAATATCTTGGGTATCTGCGAGACCTCACCGACGCCATCAGCACCCAGCGGGCACGCGTAAACCAGCTCGAAGAATTGATCGCTCAACAACTTCAGAAGGAGCGTGCCTCCATCGAACTGCGTAACGAGACCGGGTTCGAGTCGGTGCGGGCGATGGCCTTGGCCGGGGTCGCCAAGACAGAACTCGATTCCGCTCGGCATCTGCAAGTGCAGATGGAACAGGACGAAACCAGAGCCCTCGCGCAGCGCGTGGTAGAATCCACGACGACCACCCGCTCCAGCATCATCCTGCTGACCATCGGCGCCCTGTTGCTGTTCGTTCTGCTGGCCGCCGTGTATTACCTGATTCGCCATGACATTACCGAACGGCGGCGGGTCGCCGACGAACTCCAACGTCGAGGGGAACTTCTGGAAGCCGCCAATAAAGAATTGGAAGCCTTCAGCTACTCCGTATCGCACGATCTGCGGGCCCCGCTGCGTCATATCGACGGCTATGCCTCGCTCTTGGCCAAAGCCGCGACCGTCTCGCTGGATGACAAGGCCAAACGCTACCTGCAGACGATTTCTGAGTCGGCCACCAGGATGGGGCAACTCATCGACGATCTGCTGGTCTTCTCCCGCATGGGCCGGCAGGAAATGCTGCGTGGAACGGTCAATCTGAACCAATTGATTGCGTCAGTGCTGCACGATCTACGACATGACTTGCAAGATCGTGCAATCTCGTGGACAATCGCTCAACTCCCTGAGGTCACGGGGGACGCGGCGATGTTACGGCAGGTCTTTGCGAATCTCGTCGGCAATGCCATCAAGTTTACTGGCTCCCGGCCTCAGGCCACCATCGAAATCGGGAGTCGGCAGAGCGGTCAGGAGGAAGCTGTGTTGTTTGTACGTGATAACGGTGTAGGATTCGATATGCGCTACGCCAATAAACTGTTCGGAGTCTTTCAGCGGCTCCATCGAGCCGATGAATTCGATGGCACCGGCATCGGACTGGCCAATGTCCGCCGCATTATTCACCGGCATGGCGGGAAGACCTGGGCAGAAGGCGCGCTCGGCGAAGGCGCCACCTTTTACGTCAGCCTCCCGATTACGAGGCCATCAGCATGACCGTCTCCAAACCTATTTTACTAGCCGAAGACAATCCGCGGGATGCCGAGCTGGCTCTGGCGGCGATGGAAGAACATCACCTCGCGGACAAGGTCATCCTCTGTCACGACGGCGCCGAAGTGCTGGACTATCTTTATTGTCGTGGCCACTTCAAGACGCGCCTGCAGGGAAATCCAGCCGTTGTACTTCTCGATTTGAAGATGCCGAAAGTCGATGGGCTCGAAGTCCTGCGTACCATCAAGGGCGACGCCGCCTTGAAACCCATCCCGGTCGTCATGCTCACGTCCTCGCGCGAAGAGCGGGACCTCGTCGAAAGTTATGCGCTCGGGGCCAACGCCTATGTGGTGAAACCTGTCGAGTTTCACCAGTTCCTCAAGGCCGTCAAAGAGCTCGGTGTGTTCTGGGGAATGATCAACGAACCGCCTCCTGAAGGAGCAAGCCGCGCCACCGGCCGATCCACCTAACCCCTTCTTCAGGCACTTTCATCCCGATACAGCTCATGACTGAGCCCCTGCGATTCATCCATCTTGAGAATAATCCCGCCGATGCGGAACTGATTTGCACGACCTTGCGAGATGCCGGCATTCTCTGCCAACCGAAGCAGACGCAGACACGCGAAGAATTTTTTGCCGCGCTGCGACAGGAGGGGTACAGCCTCATCCTTGCCGACACCTCGGTGCCGGGATTCGACGGAGCCGCCGCGCTCGCCCTCACGCGCACCCTGCACCCCGACATGCCGTTCTTGTTCGTCTCAGGCGCGCAGGGAGAAGAATTCGCCATCGATATGATGCAACGCGGGGCGACCGACTACATATTCAAGCAACGCTTGGGACGTCTTGTGCCGTCCATCAAACGAACCCTACGTGATCTCGACGAGAGACTGGAACGCAGACGGGCAGAGGACGCCCTACGAGTGAGTGAAAAACAGTTCCGGCAGGCACAGAAAATGGAAGCCGTCGGCCGCCTCGCAGGAGGGCTCGCGCATGATTTCAATAACCTGCTGACGGTGATCATGGGGCACAGCCAGGTACTCCTGGGAGAACTCGCCGCAGGCAATCCCATCCGCGCCAAGATTGAAGAGATGCAGAAAGCCGGAGAGCGAGCCGCAAGCTTGATTCGGCAGCTCATGGCCTTCAGCCGGAAACAGGCCCTGGAGCCCAAAGTCCTGCCGCTGAATTCGGTCGTCGGCAATGTAGAAAGTATGCTCCGTCGCCTCATCGGTGAAGACATCCAACTGGTGATCCGTCCCGATCCGTACGACGGCCATGTGAAGGCTGATCCCGGTCAACTCGAGCAAGTCATCATGAACCTGGTCGTGAATGCCCGGGATGCCATGCCCAACGGCGGCTTGCTGGCGATCGAAACGTCACAGGCCGAACTCACACGCACGCCGATGCACCACCTCCAACCGCTGCCGCTCGGCCAGTATGTCAAATTGACCGTGACCGACACCGGGTGCGGGATGGATGCCGACGTCCTATCGCATTTGTTCGAACCGTTTTTTACGACGAAGGAAGAGCACAAGGGCACCGGACTGGGGCTGTCGACCGTATTTGGCATCGTGACTACGTGCGGAGGCGGCATCGATGTCTGGAGCCAGGTCGGACATGGCACCACCTTCGATCTCTATTTTCCACGCGTCAATCCACAAGCCCTGACGGCGCATGCTATGGAACCCCAAGGCCGCCTTCGGCAGGGATCGGAGACCATTCTACTCGTCGAAGACGATACCAGTGTGCGCGACCTTGTCCGGAACGAGTTGGTCAAAATCGGCTATCAGGTCCTCGAAGCCAAAAACGGTGTCGAAGCCTGTCTGACCGCCACCCAGCAGAACTGTCACGTGGACCTCCTCCTGACCGACGTGGTCATGCCGAACATGAATGGCCGCGAACTTGCGCAACATCTATCCGTCATCAAACCCAATCTGAGGGTGCTCTTCATATCCGGCTATCTGGACGACATCTGCGTGAATAGAGGCATGGACCCGCATCGAACCACGTTTCTACAGAAACCCTTCACCCCAGACGTGCTGCTACGCACGGTGCGCGCATTGCTAGACTCATCCGCGCCGGGAACCGGGAACTCCCCACACCCGTCATCCCCATCCGGTTCAGTTCCACGAACCGCACGGGCCTCGTGACGCGGGCCATACACTCGCCGACAGGGTATTCGCGCCAGAATTGACCCTTGTGCGCATCCTTTTTATACTGAGGTCGCGTAGAACCGTTGGTGCACCTCACGTGTCGAATCGATGAAGGGCCGGGTGATGCTCGACAACCATCCACAGACATCACGGCTCGTTCAGCGCCTGAAGTGTCTGTGCGCATGTCTGATCACACTCTGTATCGGCGGATTTCCTCAGGCGGGATCGGCGGCTGCGAGCGAGGTGTCCTGGGAACGGTTGACCGCGGGGATCCAGGTGACGATCTGGAACCCCGTCAAAGCCTGCCCTCAGGTCCCGGCGCTGCTCATCCTCCAGGTCGACCCGGAACGATTTCGGTTCTCGATTTATCACTTTCGCGATGAAGGACTCCACGCCCCACTCTCGATTCACGAGTGGCAGCAACGCACCGACGCGTACGTACTCTTCAATGCAGGGTTGTTTCGTGAGGACTATTCATACCTGGGCTTGCTGTTGAAAGAGGGACGTTCCCTCGGCGGCAAGAAACATCATTCATGGCAAGGGTTGTTCGCGGCCGAACCGACCGACAGCAGACTTCGGAAAGCCCGAGTACTCGACCTGGCCTTCGAGGGGTTTACAGAAGATGCCCCAACCTACCGAGAAGCCGCGCAGTCACTGATGCTGCTCGACCGGACCGGAAAACTCAGGGTGCGAGATAGCGGGAAGCGCGCCCATCAAACGGTGGTAGCCGAAGACGGTGAGGGCGCCATTCTCGTGATTAAAACAGTCGATATCGTCTCGCTTCACCACCTCGCCGATTGCCTGCATCAGCAGATGCCCTCGATTCAGCAGGCGATGGCGATGGACGGCGGCTCCTCCTCCGATGTCATCGCCAGTCCCGACCTACTCCACGCCGCCCAGGAAATGACGGCGCAGGCCGGGTGGCGTTCACTTCTGGAGGGCGACATGGGCTTGCACATCGGCCTTCCCGCCGTCATCGGCATCAGCCCACGAGCCGGAACGCGCGGCATGCCGTCTGCGGCCGCATCACCGTCATCCCGCGGCCGATGACCACCCCGGACCTACCGAGCAGACGCGACGGGAAACCCGGCTTCGGTCCAGGCGTTCATGCTACCCGCGACATTGTACACATGCGTATAGCCCAGATCGGCCAGCGTCTCTGCGGCAATGTTGCTGCGGTGGCCGGACTGGCAATACACGACGATATGGTCATCCAACTTCGCGCCAAGCTCTCGGTGCCGAGCCTTCAGCTCGCGAAAGTCGATGTTCAGGTCGGTGCCTGGAATCATACCGGAGGCATGTTCCTCCGGAGACCGCACGTCTACCAGCACAAAACCCTTGGCGGCCGTCGACGGCGCCTTGACCAGACCGGCTCGTAATTGTTGAACGCTCAGCACATAGGAATGGTGGGCGAAGGTCTCCTGCGGTCCATCAAGAAGCAGACCGCACAGGATTACGCCGCATGCGACCAGGATCAGATATCTCATGGTAGCCTCTCCTTCTCATGGCAGGAAGAATGTACGATGGACACTCTATGATAGGAGTCCTATGAAAAGTTGGTCAAGAGCGAGTTTCCTTGCCATGCTGATGGCTGTCTCTGGCTGCGGGGAGGGGGCGATCATGGTGAAAGACTTCGACAACGGGGGCGTGGTCGTCTATCCCTATCGAGCCGAGCAGGGCAACCTACTCTCGTCATTCCGGAAGGAAGCGACGCGCCTCATGGAACAGAAGTGCCCAGGAGGATACACGACCGTCCGCGAAGGTGAAACGAAGGGTCGCTTACGTCAGGCCAGTCCTGTCGCAGGGTCGAACGACGTGGTGGAAGAGCGGCGCTGGGGGATTCAATTTCAGTGCAAGTGATTCGGCGAATGTCACAAAGGGCGTCCCTTCATGAGATCATCGATGGTCAGAAGACTCATGACCCTCACCCCGGTTTGCTCCACTCGGGCGCGACCGTCCTGCTCCTTCCGATCCACAATCACGAGCGCATCCTTCACGTCCAACCCCGCCTCGCGCGCCGCAGTAATGGCCTTTACGACCGATCCCCCGCTGGTCAAAACATCATCGACGATCAAGGCGCGATCACCCGCCATCACGACGCCTTCCAACAATTTGCCGAGTCCATGGGCCTTCGCTTGCTTGCGAACCACGAAGGTTCGCCAATCTCGCTGCGGTTTGGCCCGATAGGCATGGTCTGAGATGGTGGTCGCAATGGAGATCGCCCCGAGCTCAAGCCCTCCGAGGCAATCGACGTCAAGATCCTTGGTCACCTCATAGGCCAATTGCGCGACTAGGTGGCGGGCATGGGGAAAGGCCATCAAGGTCCGGCAATCGACATAAAACGGACTCAGCAGTCCCGACGCGAGCTTAAACCCGCCTTTCGGGTCCCACTTGAATGACTGAGTATGGTGAAAAGCAGCGATCAGTTCATCTTGCAGCATGCTATGTCTTGCGCTCCATTGGAGGTCCGTCTTCTTCAAGCCACTGCGGTTCGGAGGGCCCTTCTACAATGAGGGCTGATTTTACACAGGTCGTCGTTCAGATGGAATCAGTCATTCACGGACGAACACAATTTGCTGACGGTCGTTCTACCATTCATCCCGCCAGGCTCAGGTGCTGGAGCAGCTCCGTCGGGACGACTAGGAAAATCGTTTGATCTGCTCAGCCAACGTGCTCGCGACAAGATTCAGATCAAACGGCCACGCATAGCGGAGTAGGACCTTCGGGTATTGTTTCCGGAGCTGTTCAAGGATCTCGGGAATCTCGATCTCCGAGTGCGATCCTCCCGGAGTAAACATGGTGGTGGTGACCGTGATCTCGTTCGCCCCTTGCTTGATCAGCTCCGCCACTGATTCCTCCAACCTCGGGGCGCAAAACTCATTGTAGGCGACGGCGAACAGCGCGCCGTCCAATTGAGCACGGAGGCGCGCCGCCACCGTTTCGAGGCCCGCTTGGTAGGGTTCTGTCTCTGCGGTCCTCGGCCAACGGCGGATCTTCGTATCCAACTCGATTTCTTCCGACGTCGGCAGCATCTTCACGGCTCGCCGTTGCGCCTCCAACCGTTTCAGTCGCGTCACGAGTTCTTGCGGGCAGTCCTTCGGAATCCCGCCATGACCGACCAGTATGACTCCTCGTACAACCGTTGCCATCAACACTCTCCTCTCCTGTTACGTGAAAAGTCACACATGGTTTCGCAACATGA
>JAHFEW010000192.1 GCA_023248215.1 Nitrospira sp. | reverse complement strand
CTAGGGAGTCCAAGTTCAGCGTCTGTGGCCGAGACTTGGAAGGCACGGTGCGGGAGGCGCAAGAACGGATTGAGAAACAAATCCGGTTCCCGTCGGGCTATCGGATGGAATGGCACGGTGAATTCGATCAGTTGCAAGAAGAGAAGGCTCGCTTGGCCAAGATTGTCCCCATGACGCTGCTCATCATTCTCTTTCTGGTGTACCTGGTCCTCAACAACCTGCGGGATGCCTTGCTGGTGCTGGTGGCCGTTCCGTTTTCGTTGGTCGGCGGCGTATTGGCCCTGTTGGTGACCGGAACGCATTTCAGCATCTCGGCGGCGGTGGGATTCATTTCACTCTTCGGCGTGGCCGTGCAGGGGGCGTTGATTCTCGTCAGCCGGATGCAGGACTTGCTGCGAGAAGGCTATGAGATCAGAGAGGCGATCATGAAGAGCGTGGAGGTGCGAATGCACCCGGTGCTCATGCCCTCGCTGGCGGCCGCAATCGGGCTGTTGCCCGCGGCAATCGCGAGCGGCATCGGGGCGCAATCTCAACAGCCGCTGGCGCGGGTGGTGGTGGGTGGCATGTTGAGCTCGGCTGCACTGATTCTGTTTGTGTTGCCTGTTCTGTATCAGCTCCTGCATCGACTGCATGGCAAATCGTCTTCGCAGGGGCCTGCACGGTAAAGATTGGAAGCTGCGAGCCACTGCTGTCCCGGTCGCCGGCGAGCACGTGAGTCAGGCGAACGTGATTCCGTCGAGGTCAGGGCAGCCGCTCGGCCCTCACGACATAGCGCAAGGGTCCGCCGGCCTTGATCGCATCGAAGGGAAAGCAGGTGACGAGCAACAGGTCCTGTCCGTTGCTTCCTATGGGAATGACGTCCCGCCGCGAATCCATGACCAGTCCCTCGCTCACTCTGTAGCGTCGCGTCGTCCCATCTGTTCCTGTCAGCTCAAGCTCGTCCTTCGGTTTCATATCCTTCAAAAAACGAAAATGTGTGTCCCGGTGTGCGGTCACGACCATGGTGCCCTCCTGCCCGGGCAGGGCGGTGGAACCGACATGACCAGGACCGAACGCCAGGGTCCGCCCGTAAGCGCCGGAGAGAATGATCACATCCACGTTCGGTTGAGTCATGTGGAGTCGCGCGACCGGCCAAGTGTCGGCCCAGGGCCAGGGTTTCGGCATCGGTTCCCCCGCCAGCGCGCGGGACCAGGCCCGCTGCAGCAAGAGCTGCGCGAGCCTGGCCTTCGCATAGATCCACGCCCCTTCCCCGATCTGCCAGCAGCCGATGCCGAGGAGACACACCATCACGGTAGCCAGGAGACGGGAAGTAGCTCGGGTTGGACTCATGCACCCTCTTTCTGGAGTCTCCACAGTAATCCGGCGAGCATGAGCGCCGACAGCCCCAACAGAATGTTCAGTTGACCGCTTGTCGCGGTCTTTGGCAGGCCGGCGAGGGAGGCCTGGTCTTGCGCACGAGCAAGGTTCGTCGCCTGGTCCTGCTCTGCCGTGGGTGTGTTCGTCGGCCTGGCCGGCGTGACATCGACTGCGACCAGACTCGTGTATTGACTGACCAAATGATGGGCCAGCGCCACATCGAGCACGGCCTTTCGAGTCGCTTCTTCAGCACCTCCCTTGTAGGTCTCATCCATGAGCGCCGAAATCTTTTGCCTGGCCCAGTAAACGGACAGTCCTCCGTGAGACGCGGAATTTTTCAACGAGACAGGAAGCGACCAGGGTTGGGTTCCAGCTTGGCCATGGAGAATTGCCTGTGGCGGGAGTGAACCGGCTTTGATCGCCAGTACAATCGGTTCGCCTTCATACAAGTCGGCGATCTGCGCGGGGTACTGTTGCAGATCGGCCCATCCGGTTTGATCGATCGTGATGTCATGGAGCACCGGACGTTCGAGCTTCTTGAACAGACCATCCAGCTTATCCTTTACCTCATTCACATTGCCGATATAGGTGAATGTCCCACGGCCTGATTCGGCCGTCTTCCGCATGAGATGGCTGTTGGGCGTGGAGCCAATCCCAATGGTGAAGAGGCGTCTGCTGCCCACACGCTGGTGCAGCAGCTCGAACAACTCCTCTTCGTTGCCGACCTGGCCGTCGGTGAGGAGAATGATCTGCTGGAGTCTGGAGCTGTCTTGTGGACTCTTGAGCGCTTGCCTCAAGGCGGGAAGCACTTCGGTTCCGCCATCGGCCGAGAGATGTTCGGTGTACCGGATGGCTTGTTTGATCGTCGTGGTCGTCACCGGTTGAGGCGTGGGGAAGAGCGATCGGACGCGGTTGTTGAATTGGATGATGTTGAGCCGATCTTGCGTGGTCAGTCGCGTCAGGGAGGCAGCCACTGCTGCTTTCGCCTGCTCGATCGACGGGCCGGCCATGGATCCCGACCTATCGATGATGAACGTGAGGTCTCGCGGCATGCGCGGCGTCTTGTCGTCCTGCTCGGTCGGAGGGACGAGCATCAGCATGGCATAGGTCTCGCCGTTCTTCTGCTCGGTAAAGACCGTGGCCATCGGCTCGGTGCGAGGCGTAGGGTGCCAGATGAGTTCGAAGTCGCGCTCTGCCGGCACGGCGTCCGCCTTCAGACTGATCTGATATCCGCCGTCCGCGTCCGGGATGACAATGATGGGGTGAAAAGGCGACTCGACCTTGGCGACAGGAAAACCTGGGTTGAGCGTCAGCGACAGGCTGATGGGATTGAGGGAGCCTTGGCTGGGGGGTTGCACCGGAGGCGTGATGCGCGAAGCATCGGGGACACGATCCGTATCCAGGACGACGCCCGATCCCTTGGGGGCCTGGTCTTCAATGATCACCGGCGTGCCAGGGATGTAGCGCTGGCCGACTGCCATGGGAAATCGGAGCTGAAACTGTCCGTTCTCGTATCGGATCATTTCTTGGTATTCGATTTCGATGGTGACGCGCTCGCCCGGACCGATGTTGGCCACCGAGGTTGTAAAAATGTTCGGTCGCTCTTGTTCGACGAGGCTGGTCCGCTTCCCTTCCTGTTTGGCTTGCTCGTAGACCTTCTTGGCCTCAGCCCGTTCCTTGATCTGCCCTTCAATGATCCGCTCGCCGATTTTCATGCGGAGATGGTCCACTGCGGCGGTCT
>JAHFEW010000122.1 GCA_023248215.1 Nitrospira sp. | reverse complement strand
CAAGAGCGTGCGAATGTGGCTCCCGTCCACATCGGCGTCGGTCATGAGCACGATCTTGTGATACCGCGTCCGCGCGATGTCGAAGGCTTCCTTGTCCGGCTTGTCGGAATCCTCTTTCTTCCGGCCGATGCCCGTCCCGAGGGCAAGAATCAAGGTGCGGATTTCGTCGCTCGTCAGCATCTTGTCGAAGCGTGCTTTCTCGACGTTCAGAATCTTGCCCTTGAGGGGCAGAATCGCCTGGAATTTCCGGTCGCGACCCTGTTTGGCCGATCCACCGGCTGAATCACCTTCGACGATGAACAGCTCGCTCAAGGCCGGGTCTTTCTCCGAACAATCGGCCAGCTTGCCTGGTAGGGAACCACTGTCCAAGGCGCTCTTCCGGCGAATGAGGTCCTTCGCTTTGCGCGCCGCTTCGCGGGCACGCGCGGCATCAATCGCCTTGCCGATGATCTTGCGCGCGACCGTGGGATTCTCCTCGAAGTAGGTCCCAAGGGCATCGTTCACCGCGGCTTCCACGATGCCTTTCACTTCGCTGTTGCCGAGTTTGGCCTTCGTCTGCCCCTCGAACTGCGGATTGCGGACCTTCACACTGACTACGGCGGTCAGGCCTTCCCGCACATCGTCACCGCTGAGCGATTCGGTTTCTTTCTTGAGGAGATCGTTGGCGTTGGCGTAGTTGTTGATGGTGCGGGTCAGTGCAGCCTTGAAGCCCACCAAATGGGTGCCGCCCTCTTTCGTGTTGATGTTGTTCGCGAACGAAAAGAGGTTTTCGGCATACCCGTCATTGTATTGCAGCGCCACTTCGAGGATGAGGTCCGACTTCTCGGCCTGGACATAGATCGGCTTGTGCAACGGGGTTTTGGCTTCGTTGAGATGGTCGATAAAGGAGACGATGCCGCCCTTATAATGAAAGACCTGCTCCTTCTCCGAGCGATCATCCTTGAGCGTGATCGCCAGACCCTTGTTGAGAAAGGCCAGTTCGCGGAGCCGTTGTGCTAAGACGTCGAAACTGAATTCTAGCGTTTCGAAGATCTGGCCGTCCGGCATGAACCGCACCTTCGTGCCACGGCGTTTGGTTTTGCCGGTGGCGCCCAGCGGTGCCGTCGGCTTCCCGCGCTCGTAACGTTGTTCAAAGACCTGTCCGTCTTGCCAGATTTCCAGCTCCAGCCACTCGGAGAGGGCATTGACCACCGAGATCCCGACTCCATGCAGACCGCCGGAGACCGTGTAGGCGCCCTGTTCGAACTTGCCGCCCGCGTGCAGGACGGTGAGGGCGACTTCCGCAGCAGACTTCTTTTGCGTGGAATGCATACCGGTCGGAATGCCGCGCCCGTTGTCCACGACCGTGACGCTGCCGTCGATATGAATCGTGACCTCGATCGCTTCACCGAACCCGGCCATATGCTCGTCGACGCTGTTGTCGACGACTTCATAGACGAGATGATGCAAGCCATCCGGCCCGGTGCTGCCGATGTACATCGCCGGCCGCTTCCGGACGGCGTCGAGTCCTTCGAGAACTTTGATTTGATCCGCGCTGTAACTGTCGGATTTCGGCTTGGCAGAATTGTCCTGCTGGTCGTCTTTGGCCATTCAACTCCTAGCAGGATGTTGAAAACGTCCGGCGGCGGCGTTCTCGCATCGTGTAGGCCCTCAACGTACCGCAAGGGTACGCCTCGGCCCTCAACTCGCTGCGGCCTTGCCGGACGGTCATTTTGAGCATCCTGTAAAAAGGCATTCTTGATGCTAAATTTTGATCGGCATCACGACACATTTGAATCCAGGGCTCTCGGCCTCCTGAATCAAGCAGGGGCTCAAGGCTGTGTCCATTTGTAACGACACCGATTCTCCATCCATGACACTGAGGGCGTCCAAGAGGTAGCGGGCGTTAAATCCGGTATTGAGGGCCTCGCCCTCGTAGAGGGCCGCCAGTTCTTCCGTGGCTTCCCCATAATCGGGATTACTCGAGAAGAGCGTCATGCCGCCGGGCGCAAACGTCACCTTTACGGCATTGGCCTTATCCTTCGACAGGACCGAGACCCGCCGCAAGGCGCTTTCCAGAAGCCCTCGATTGACCGCAATGCGCTTGCCGCTTTCCTTCGGGACCACCTGCTGATAGTTCGGATAGTTCCCTTCCATCAAGCGAGAGGTCAGGAGGAGGCCGCTCTTGCGGAAGATCATGAGGTTCTTCGTGAACCCGATCAGCGGCTCGGCGTCGCCCCCTTCTTCGAGCAGGCGCCGCATTTCATGGGCGGCCTTTTTCGGGATGATCGCTTTAATGTCCTGTACCGACTGCTTGGCGCCAGCCGTCCCGACCTCGCGCTCCGCCACGGCCAAGCGATGGCCGTCGGTGCCGACGAGGCGCAAGAGGGTGGTTTTCTTTTCGGTCGTCGTCAAACTCACGAGCAGGCCGTTCAGGATATACCGAGCATCATTGTCGCCGGCGGCAAACAGGGTTTTTCGGATCAATTCCAACAATCCTGCCCCGGCCAGCGGTGTCAGGCCTTCACGTTCGATGGAGGGCAGCGCAGGATAGTCGCCGCTGGGAAGGCCGACGACCTTGAATTGACTTCTTCCGGCCTGGATCGTGGTCCAGTTGTTGTCGCCTGAGGTAAGTTCGATCTCACCGCTGGGCAACTCCTTGATGATCTCATACAACTTGCGCGCCGAAATGGTGACGCCTCCGGCTTCGAGGACCGTCGCTTTGTAGAGACCCCGCATCCCGATCTCCAGGTCGGTCGCAACAATTTCAGCGCCATCGTGCTTGGCTTCCAACAGGATATTCGAGAGGATCGGCATGGTGTTCCGTTTTTCGACGACCCCTTGCACTCGCTGCAGGCCCGTCAATAGTTCCTCTCGTCCGATGCGTACCTTCATGGTCGGTCTCCCCCTGGAGGGCGCCTACGCCCTCAAGATCTGTTCCTTCAGGCCTTCCAGCGTGGTCTGCAAGGTGCTGTCGGCTTCTTTGGCCTTCGTGATCTGCCGACATGCATGAATGATCGTCGTATGGTCCTTGCCACCGAACTGGCGGCCGATTTCAGGAAACGAGGCGTCGGTGAGTTCCCGGCAAAGGTACATGGCGATCTGGCGCGGGTGAACGAGCGTTTTACTGCGCCGCCGCGACTTCAAATCGACGATCTTCAGATGGTATTTCGTGCCCACCACTTCTTGAATATCCTCGATCGAGACAATCTTCTTCTTATCGCCGATGAGATCGCGCAGCACGTTCTTGGCCATCTCAAGCGTGATGATTTGCCCGGTCAACGACGAATAGGCCCCGACGCGCACGAGGGAGCCCTCCAACTCACGAATATTGTTCTTCATCGTGGTCGCCAAGAAATGGATCACGTCCTCGGGTAGGGCGATCCGTTCGTCCTCTGATTTCTTGCGCAGAATGGCGATCCTGGTCTCGACATCAGGCGGCTGCAGATCGGCAATGAGCCCCCACTCGAACCGCGAACGGAGACGTTCTTCGATGTCCGGCATGTCCTTCGGAAAGCGATCGCTCGACAAGACAATCTGCTTGCGTGCCTCATAGAGGGTGTTGAACGTGTGAAAGAACTCTTCCTGGGTGCGCTCCTTGCCCGCCAGAAATTGAATATCATCGATCATCAGCATATCGACGCTGCGATACCGCTTCCGCAGGTCGATCATCTTGTCATATCGAATCGAATTAATGACCTCGTTGGTGAACTGTTCCGTGGTCAAGTAGGCGATGCGCAGATCGCTACGCTCAGCCAAATAGTTTCCGATCGCATTCAAGAGATGGGTTTTCCCCAGCCCGACGCCGCCATAGAGAAACAATGGATTGTAAGCCTTCGCCGGTTGCTCGGCCACCGCCATACATGCGGCGTGGGCAAACTGGTTTCCGGCCCCGACCACAAAACTCTTGAAGGTGTATTTGGGATTCAATTGCACGCCGCGCTTCGATCGAGAAGCCACGAAGCCCCGGCCGGCCGTATCCGGAGCCGCACCATCTTGCTGAGCCGGTGAATGAGCCTTCCTGTTGTTGATGACGAAGGAGACGTCCATATGCCCGCCACCCTGCGCTACTGAGACCGCCTCCGTCAGAAGATCGCGATAGTGCTCTTCTAACCAATCGCCAAAAAACTTATTCGGGACTGCCAGATAGGCCGTCGTGTCTTCAATACGATCAAGCACCACCGGAGTGAACCAGGTCTCATAGACCTGCTTCGGTACTTTTTCCTGAATGTACGCCAGCGCTTCATTCCACATCTATTTAATCCTACAATTTCAATTACTTATGAATGTTCACAGCCTTATGCACAGGTGTGGATAAATACATAGGCGGCCGAGGAATCCCAGGGTTCCAGCTTCAAGTGAAGGGGAGTGTGCTCTCAGTTCTTGTGGACATCCGACCATCATGCCGTCCATCGATCTACCTCGTACACAAGTGACCCCACCTTATCCCTGAGCGCCCCCTGCCTTATACACCATCTCATCAACATGGGCTAGGCTCTTCAATCGTCAACAACCATGGACCTCTCCTCGTTCATCCACAGAACCCACATGGCCTACTCCTACTCCGACGGCTCCTAATCTTCTCTTTAGCTGGAAGATATTTAGGAGAAGACAGGCTCATTACAGCACAATGGTCGCATCATGCTCCGCAATCAACATGACAAGATCTCGGTAGGAGATGCTCTCTCCGGAAATAGACCCTGCCGGACTGCCGGACGCGGGTTGAAGTACATAGATCTGTCCGGGAAATGATGGTGACGACGACACCGCTGCTTCAAGAAGCACCAAGGAGAAGGTATCGGAAGATGAAGCTGCTGGTGCGGAGGGCAACAGAGACCCTGCCGAATCCACAATCGGCCGGCGAAGGAGATAGAGCGTCTTACGAACAGGCATGAGATCTCACAATACCTAAAAGATGAGGACCCGGTCGGCCTCTGCGATGGCTCGCTGAGCCGAATCGTCCGAGCCGATGGTGATGGCGAACCCATCCTGAAGTTCCGGCCGGGGACCGGCTGGATACATCAGGACAAACGGAATAGCCAGATGTTGGAACGACGGCAGATACTTTTCGAGAATCTCGACATCGACAATGTCCTCCGCCTCTTCCGCAAGAAGCTGAACCGCCTGCCCAATAAGGATCACCGTAATTGGATTTTCCCCGGCCGCTAAACCTAGGGCAATCCGCAAGGCCTCAACAGGACGATGTGACAGACGGGGATCCTCACGAATGACGAGTACAATGGAAGCAGTTGCGGCCACAATCATTCCCTCGGAGGATCACTCACGTAAATGCGAGAAACCGGTCACAGCCGTTCACAATATTCGACAGCACCACGAGACCGCAGAGAGAGATACGAGGATCGAGGCGGTCGGTTGAGATTCCATGTTGTTGGCACCCGTATGCACAGACAAAGAGCTTCATGCCACGCCCCACTAGCTCGCCATAACGAGGGTCGCGAAGATTTTTCACCCCTTCATCGATGAAATAAAGATAGAGATCGATGCCTTGAGTAAGAGCCTCCGATGAGAGCTGGACAACGGTCTCAACACTCGGGTGTGACGGGGGTGTGGATAACAGGATGCCGAACTTCTGAGAAATCATGAGGATACGTCTGTGGACAAACTTTAAGAGCGCTGAAGAATCAATAACTTATATCTACTAAACCGAAAGCGGAGCGTACGAATTTTGGGACGGAAAGTCAACTACAAAAAGGAGCTGTTATGACGTGCGTGGAAGTCGTGCCAGGAGGGTGGAAGGGAGTTCTGACAAGGCTAAATCTTCCTGTGCTTTTGTCTGCATATTTCGGATGATGGCGGAGCCTTTCGCCACTTCATCGTCACCTAGAAGAACCGTGTACAGAACGCCGAGGCGATCAGCTTGACGGAGATGGGCTTTGAGCGAGGCGGCGCGAAAATCCATATCGGCTGGAATACCGGCACGACGGAGTTCATCGAGTAAAACGAACCCCACATCAACCGCTTGCGCACCAAAGGCCGCGACATAGACGCGCGGGATCGTCGGTAGAGGGACATCCTGCGGCAACATGAGCGCAATACGTTCCAGGCCGACTGCAAACCCGACGGCCGGGACGGCAGCTCCCCCCAGTTGTTCCACCAGCCCATCATAACGCCCACCGGCACCGACGGCATTCTGGGCGCCCAAATGAGAACAGGTGACCTCGAAGGCCGTGAGGCAGTAGTAATCGAGGCCGCGGACAAGCCGATGGTTCAAGTGAAAGGGAATTCCAATCGCATCCAAGCCGGCCGTGACGCGTTCGAAATGATCACGCGCTGCCGGTGAGAGGGAGTCCGTCAAGCGAGGAGCGTCGTCGGTAGCCTGGCGGCATTCCGGAACCTTACAGTCCAATACACGCAAAGGGTTCGTCTCGATCCGTCGCTGACAATTGCCGCAGAGGCGGCTTTCCATGCCCTTCAGGAACGCTACGAGAAGAGGTGCGTACTGCGCCCGGTCTGCGGCATAACCAAGATTGTTGATTTCCAGCGTCAACCCCGGCAGGGTGAGGTCGGACAACAATCGCCACAAGAGCGACATCACCTCAACGTCGGCACGCGGGTCGGAAATGCCGAACGATTCGACGCCGAACTGGTGGAATTGCCGCAGCCGCCCGGCTTGCGGGCGCTCGTGACGGAACATGGGGCCGAGGTAACAATATTTTTGCGGCCGGGGGTCGGCTGCGCGGTTATGTTCGATGAAGGCGCGGACCGTGCCGGCAGTCCCTTCCGGGCGCAGGGTCAGGGACGTGCCGTCCCGATCGGCAAACGTGTACATTTCCTTCTCCACGATGTCGGTGGTCGCGCCGATGCTGCGCGCAAACAGCGTCGTGGTCTCGAAAATCGGGACGCGGATCTCTTGAAAGCCATAGCAGAGCGCCCACCGTCTGGCGGTTTCCTCGATCAATCGCCAGCGCGGAGTCTCTTCCGGGAGGAGATCCTTGACGCCTTTGATGGCTTTAATCATCATGCTTGTCACTCGGGTCATGCAGTAAAGTTTGTGCGGGAATATAGCGGCGGGCTCGCGGGCAAGTCAACGCGTGGGCTGGGGCGGATTGTTGTCGAAGCGCTGACTGGAGATCGCACAATGCGGGAATGAGCATCGACGCGAGAGTTGCGCCTCTTGGCGCAGGGGGGTATAGTGCCCAGCTTGTAAAAACGGACAACCTCATCGCCGATGATGGACCTTTCACGATCACAAGCTACTGTGCCCACTTCCTAGGACTATGACCACTCAAGGCCGCCGTGTGATTGCTCTTGCTCCGATGCCGCCGGAGAAATCCGCCTATGCCCTGGCGCGTTACAGCCGATCCCCGGATTCCATCGAAGAAAGCATCAAATGGGTCCATACCCATTCGTCCGAAAAATTCTGGGAACAGTTTTATTTCGACTACGGCCACGGCTCGATCGCGGACCTCGGCCATGTGATCATCTGCTTTGAACAGATTTCCGAACTCGCCGCGATCCGGTTGGAAGATGAGCCCCTCTGGGACGGCCAGGCCAAGTCCAGCCGGTATCAGAACTTTGCATCGAGTAATTGGTTCGTGCCGGATACCATTCGCGGGCAGGAGACGGAAGCGACCTACCTCGGCATCCTTCGGGGTCTCGCCACGGTGTATCGTGCTCTGCATGAACCCTTGAGCCGGTATCTCACCGAACGGGAACCTCGACCTGAGGATATGACTCCCGCCGCCTATCAGCGAGCGATCACAGCGCGCTCGTTCGATGTAACTCGGTATTTGCTGCCGCTGGCTGCGCAGACGAACGTGGGGCAGGTCGTCAGTATTCGCACCCTTGAGAAGCAGATCACGCGCCTGCTCTCTTCACAGCTGCCCGAACTCCGCCTGGTCGGAGAAGAGCTGCAAGAGGCCTGTCGGAAGGCGCCGGTCAATCTCTGGGGTGAACTTTCCGGACAGGCGGCCGGGTTAGGGGAGCCCATGGCCCCGACGCTGGCGCGTTATGCCAAGCCCAATGCCTATCAATCCGACGTGTATAGCGACCTTGCACGACATACCAAAGAGGTGCTGAAGGGCACCGGGCTGGATCAACCTTCTGTCTGGGGAGCAGCGGAGCCGGTGGATTTGATCGAGCCGCACCATCCGCTCGATGAAGTCGTCACCACGCTGCTCTATCGCGCCTCGCAGGCGCCATACCGGAAGATTCTGGCCGTCGTCCGCGACTGGACCGACAAGCAAAAGCAGGACACCATCGAGGTCGCCTTTCAGAAGCGCGGGCCATACGACGAGTTGATCAAGGAGTTTCGCAGCGGGTACGCGTTCATCTTCGACGTGCTGATGGATATCGGCGGGTGGCGCGACATGCATCGGCACCGGCGCTGCCAGCAGGTGCAACAGAACTTCACGACCGTCCATGGGTTCGAGACGCCCCCCGTTCTGGCGGAGGCGGGACTCGAGCGTGAGTACCGGGAGGCTATGGGGCACGTGAAATCGGATATCGAACAACTACGTAAATCGAGCCAGGAAGCGGCACTCTATGCGATTCCGTTCGGCTTCTCCGTGCGCTGCCTCTTCAAAATGGACTATGCGGAAGCGGAGTACATTGCGAAGCTGCGTTCCGGAGTGAAGGGGCACTGGTCCTATCGCACCATCGCCTGGCTCATGAAGCAGAAACTCACCGAACGGTATCCCATTTTAGGAGCACACATGCAGGCCACTCCGCCAGATGTGCAGGATGCCCTGACGCGGTGACCGGCGTCCCACCCCCGTCATGAACACCCTCCAAAACCAAATCGAATCGGCTCTCCTGGCAGGCGACTGGGACCGGCTTGGACAGGAGGCCGCGGCCTGGGCCCAGGCAGTGGAGACCGCCGGCGAAAAGGATCCGCGCCCGTATTTCGCTCTGAATGTCACCCATCTGCTCCGGGGGGATTTCGCCGGCGCGTGGAAGATGCACGCTCAGGCGCTCCAAGAAGCCGGCGATATCGAATTGGTGCGGGAATGGGTGCAATCGATCGCGGACCGATATTCCGACAATGCCCAGATGCACTTGGTCAAGGGGTTGTTCCTGGCGCAGTCCGGTCAGTCCGAGCAATCGATGGCCTCCTACAAAGAAGCGGCGAAGCTGGCCCCGCAGTCCGCCTATCCCCATTATTTTTTGGCCCAGATTCACGAGCGGGCGGCGCATGTGGAGATGGCGATTAAGGAATATCGCGAGGCCGTCAAACTGGATCCGGCCTTCGCGGCGGCGCGCACGAATCTCGGGGTGGCCTATCAGGAGCAGGGCCGGCTCGAAATGGCCATCCCGCAATACCGCGAAGTGATCAAACTCAATCCGAACGACGCCATCGCCCACGCCAACCTCGCCTGCGCCCTCGCGGAGCAGGGCAAGTTTGAACCGGCGGTGCAATCCTACAAGGAGGCCCTGCGGCTGACCCCGCAAGATGCGGAAATCCACCTCGCCCTAGGCGGGGTGTACGAAACCAAAGGGCGAACCGATCTCGCCATGAAGGAATATCGCGAAGCCGTTCAGGCTGACCAGAATCTCGGATCCGCCTATACCGCCCTCGGCTGGCTGTTGATGGAGAAAGGCAGGCCAACAGAAGCCATGGACGCCTTCAATCGCGCCGTAAAAGCCAATCCGGAAGACGCCCAGGCCCTATACGGCATCGGCAGAATTTACGCCGCCCGAGGAAAACGAGAAACCGCCGCCGAGAACTTCTCCAAAGCCATCCGCCTCGAAAAGGATCCCGCCAAGAAAAACGACATCATGAATGCCCTATTCGCGAGCGGCCAGACGGGGGATTGAGGA
>JAHFEW010000055.1 GCA_023248215.1 Nitrospira sp. | reverse complement strand
TTCAAACATGTACGGCTTCCTCCTGGTTGATGTTGTGGTCGATCTATACCCGCGAGGATTCCGCATGTATACGTACATATTTGTAGGTGAGGGAGTAAATATCCCTTGCTCGCCTTCCCGTTCGCGGGAGTCTTCCGCGAGTGATTGCCGGGGTCGCAGCTGCTGGATTGAGGGTGTGCCCATCGACCACATTCCCATACGTGGGAGACTGGCGCGAGACTGGTGGAATGTGGTGGAGAATTTTAATATTGGTGAAGGGTGCCGGAGAAGATTGTTAGTCCTCCCCGGCCGGAGAGCTGTCGTGAAGACTACTCTGGTTCCTCCACAAACTGATGGTCGACCCTAACGGTTCCATCTGCCAAGGTCTGCGTGTGGGTCTGTGTGGCGAAGTCTTCGGTGATCGTTGCACCGGCCACTGTGCCGCCTACATAAGCATGCGGGTTCAGAGCTTCAATCGCGTCAAGGTCGTTCGGAGTATATCACTAGACATAGCTTGATAGCGAGTTATCAGATTGACTCCGTAACATCACCGTGCGTAAGGTGCGCTGCAATGACAAAAAAGCAGTCTGAAAAGGTTCGAAAACTCTACGGAATTCGCATGGATCAAGCGATCATGCTGGAGATTCAGCACCTCGCCTTGGATCAGGACAAATATGTCAACGAATTGCTGGAAGAAGCCGCCAAGGACATGTTGAAGAAGCACGCCGGCACGAAAAAAAAGCCTTCTGTGTGACATAGTTGCCATGGGGCACCAGGTCAATGAATCGTGGGGAGAGGCGTCGCGGGATCTGCTGAAGAAGTGTGGGAGAAACGACAGTGACCCTAACAGCGTCCAGCAGGATGGTGAGCCGAAAAGAACTGAATATGAAGCGGGTGCTGAATGTATAGACCACTGACCACTGCTGCCTGCTGTGCCGTCGCCCTGCTTCTAAGCGGTTGCATCAATATCTCATCTCGGATCACCCCCGAGAATGAGACCGTAAAGCCGCTGACCGAAGGCAGCGACTGCTCGTACATCATTTTCGGGTTTGGTTTTGGCATGAACACGGTTGAGCAAGCCATGGCCAATGCCAGCCCCCCGATCCATAAGCTCAGAAGCGTCAGCCTAGAGACCTTCCAATTCCTTTTTTTTGGTTATCAATGCGTCAGCACGGTGGGTGAATCTGCCCCCTTGGCGACGAAGCCAGCACCCTAGGATTTCACAGAGCAGCGGCCGTAATCAGATGGCATCACGAGGTCACAATACCATTCACGTGCCGGTATACAACTGCCCCCATTGCCATATAGCTGTCGTGTCCGAAAAGGTTCTGATCACCCCGCAAATCGCAGGACGTAGATTCACTCCGACCGGCCCAGAATGGCATTGTCACCATTGTGGGGAAACTTTTCCCCCAGACTATTTCGACGCGGCCCTCATAACCGTGGCGTGGCCAACTTACTGCAAAGCCTGTTTTGCGGCCATTGCGGTCGAAGACTTGCCCGAAGATACGGCCCGCTTGGAACTGCTCGTCTCTTCCTGGGATACGGGTGAAGAACTCAAATGCAGGCAGGGGCGGTGCGCCCGCTGTGGAAAAGAGGGCGCCGTGGTCTATCATGAGGCGATCAAATGAGCAGCCTTCGGCCGGTTGGTGCGCGTGCCCCCGGTGTCACCAAGCCGATTCCCTATGATCCTACGGAGCAGCGACCGTAACCAGATGACATCACGAAGTCCCGACACCCCTCACGTGCCGGCACACAACTGCCCCCATTGCGGCACAGCAGTCGTGCCGGAACGGCTCCTAATCAAGCCAGACAGGCCACAATGCCGTGGTGGTGCTCCCACGCGCCCAGAATGGCATTGCAACCAGTGCGGGCGAACCTTCGCCCCCGACTATTTCGACGAGGCCCCATAATCATGTCATCGCCAAGCTACCGCAAAGCCTGCGCCTAGCCCTAGACCCGCTGCCCTCGCGCCTTATTTCCCCAGATAACGCCCTCCAGTCTTACATTTTGACGGCCTATAACAGAAGTGTTATAGTTCCGATATGCCGTGGACGGTGGTGTACTACGAAACCCGTACCGGAGAGACGCCGGTCGAGGATTTCCTCGACGCACTCTCCCCGAAAGCCGGGCGAAGTGTTTAGCCTATATCAGTCGATTGGAAGTGGATGGGACACAGCTGCCCTCTTCTATTGCCAAACATGTCCGCGGGAAGATTTGGGAACTTCGTCCAGAATGGTCCGGGAACGAATATCGGTTCTTTTATGGGGCTGTCGTGGGGCAGCGCTTTGTCATTCTCCATGCGGTGCAGAAGAAATCGCAGAAGCTGAAGGAGGGAGACATTGTGCTGGCGGAACAACGGTATGCCGATACCCTGAAGAGGTGAGACGATGAAAACCCATCGAGAATACATCAACGAGCAGATTCGTAAGAAACCCTCCTTTGCCAACGATCTGGCCGACGCAGAGAAAGACGTGACCATTGCCGTTGCATTGGCCAAGCTGCGCGAACGGCGTGGCTTGAGTCAGACGGAATTGGCTAAGCGCGTCGGCATGAAACAGCCGCAGCTTGCAAGATTGGAAAGCGGCGCCCAACGGCCGGGGATCGGTACCCTGATCCGATTGCTCGGTGCGCTGGATGGCACCTTGGAACTCAGTGCGACGCACTGCCGGCTGACGCCGACGAAGAGCGCCTCATCACGGCGCGGCCGCTTGACTCCCGTCGGCTGATCTCCGGACGAGCGAGGCAGACAGCTTTAACCAAACGCTGTTGCCGGCTAGGCCGACCCGAGCCGAACACGTGTGATCGTTAAGCGGCTTCCACAATCCCATGAAACGGGATTCCTCCCGCGGCAGATAGCCGCTGACAAATCGCCTCAAATCCCGTTGGGGACACCACCTTCTACCACGAACAACTTGGATCGTCCGGTCCATGTGCCGCCTTTCCCCGCTCCAAGCTCGGTTCCTACTGCCCCGCTTCTTCTGCGTTGCCACTTTTCCCATAGCCTTTCCGAGAAACCTCGCTCGCCGTTCGTAAGATGACACGGGGAGGGGCGACCACTCCCTATGCCTGTGCTTCTTATTTTCCTCAGTCTCATGCTCGTAGGATGTCAGACCGGACACCCATTGTCTCTTCAGCAGACGGGAGAGCCGTTCACGGTGATGGCCTTCTGGGCTCAATACCAGGCCTGCCTCGGGACGAGTGATCTGGAAACGGCCCGATCCTTGGCCGACCAACTCCGCCAGATACCTGTGCGCGGAGTCGAGCCTCCTGCATGGATAAAATTCTTTGGGGTGGATGTCGCCGCGCAGCCCCTGCGTGTCGCGGTTAACCCACAGGCGCTCGGTGCGGACTGCGCCTTGCGGGCAGCCAGGCTAGCGAGGGAGGCGAATCTCTTTCATGACGCTCACGCCCGCTACCATGACATCATCAAGCAGTATGCCGACAGCGAGTACGTCTACTACGTCGATCAGGCGCGGCAAGCCTTGATCGATCTCAAGGACGCCAAGCCTGTCCTCCTTGTTCGCACCCCGGCACTCCCCCACTGATCCTTTGGATGGTCTCTGTGACATCGCGCGTCCCTTCTTGGTCATCTGGTGTAAGGACTCCGAATATCCTCAGACCAAGCAGCATAGATTGGAGGTGCGCGATGAATACGACCATCTATTGGACAGTTCAACACATCCGCCGAGCCACGCATGATCTTTACTTCCAGGCCAGGTGCTGGTGGCTTGGTCAGCAGGTGGGGTTCTTGGAATGGCAGCTGCGCTTGGACGCGCTGATGGCATCCGTGCAATCCGATCCCACGCCGACGTCGGCCGGACAAGGAGGTTCGTATGCCGTGCACTCGATGTAAGGGAACGTGTGTGAACGATCACTTCTATACCCGGGTTGATGAGCAGGGCCAATGGCGCTTGGGAGCCTGGCGCTGGGCGTTACGGTGCTCGGCGTGCGGCAAGATGGTGGATGAGCGTACTGGAGGTGTAGCTGCCGGCACAGTAGTCCCCATCGACCGCACGAATTCGATGCCGCTGCTCCGGATGATTTAACCCACGATGTGACGACCATGAAGGAGGAAGCCATGCATTGTCCAGCCTGCCATCAGGCGATGCTGAGCACCAGCAGCCAAGTCATTGAAGATGAGAAAGGCGCCATGACGATAACCCGATGGCGCTGCAGGCCTTGCCATGAAACGGCTGAGGAGATCTGGTTGAGCGCCGGATATCGCGGCCCCGACCCCACGCAGATTCGGTACGCGGTCGCGCCCATGCGGCAGCGCCCGATGCCGGTGCGTGCGGCCATGCGGAGAGGAACCCAGGCCTATGCGAGCGCCATCTGAAGTGGTGCGGGAGCATTGGCCGGAGTATCTGATGGAGGCGGCGGGGCTCGGCCTTTTCATGATGTCGGCCGCGGTCGTCACGACGCTGCTGGAATACCCACATTCGCCCCTGCACAGCCTGTTGCCCGATTCGACGGTCAGACGCGTACTGATCGGGCTGGTCATGGGCCTGACGGCGATCGGGTTGATCTACTCTCCCTGGGGCAAGCGTTCCGGCGCGCATTTCAATCCCGCGGTCACGTTGACCTTCTTCCGGCTTGGAAAGGTCAGAGGGGTAGACACCGCCTGCTACATCCTTGCCCAATTCATCGGCGGCCTGATCGGACTCCTGGCGGTAGCGGTCGCGATCGGAATGGCCATCGAACATCCGGCCGTCAATTATGTCGTCACGGTTCCGGGGCTCGATGGAGCCTGGACCGCGTTCATCGCAGAAGTCCTCATCTCCTTTGGGCTCATGCTCGTCGTGCTGATCCTGTCGAATCAGAGCAGGCTCAATGCCTGGACCGGCTGCTTTGCCGGTGCGCTCGTGGCCGCCTATATTGCGATTGAAGCACCGCTCTCCGGCATGAGCATGAACCCCGCGCGCTCGTTCGCCTCGGCCCTGCCGGCTCATCTCTGGACCGCCTTCTGGATCTACCTCACCGCTCCTCTCCTCGGCATGCTCCTCGCTGCGGAGGTCTATGTGCGTGTTCACGGCGCGCACCGGGTCCTCTGCGCTAAACTGCATCATCACAACAACACACGCTGCATCTTCCGCTGTGGCTACATGGCGTAAACGACGCGGCATTCCTGAACCGTCATTGGTCATTCCTGAGGCGTCGCCTTCCAGTCACAGGCGCATCTTGTCCACGGTCGTGTTCTCAGCTATCAGCCATACGTTCTTCGCTGGCGCGCTGTAAGGACTCACACCTCCGTCCGACAGACGTGCAGATGCGGGAGGTCAGAGGGCTGAAGAGCCTGGCACCGCAGGTCATTCACAATACAAGGAGGCGTTATGCGTGCGAAGAGCGTATTCACGATGGGGGTCCTGTCCATGATCGCGGCAACAGGATTGTTCGTGGCGTCGAATGGATTTGCGGCCGATGCCCACACGACATCGAAGTTCGAGGGCGCGAAGGCCAACAGCGGCACCGCCTTGCATGGCCGGTCGGGTAACAACGACACCTTGACCTGGTCCGAGGAGTTCAAGATTCCGGATACCCCGGCGCCGCATTGGCAGGTGGTCGACTCGAAGGGCAACGTCTATCTGCTCAATCGACTGAAGATCAAGGGCGGGGTGCTCAGTGGGGAGAAGGAAAACCGGACGATCACCATTCCTTCCTACATCCACGATGTGGCGAAAGTGCAGATCTATTGTGCCTGGGCCGAAGCGTTGCTCGGTGAAGCGTCCTTTGCCAAGCCGATCATGACGGCGTCCGGCGAACGGATGCATTCGGACAGCATGGCGATGAGTCGGTGACGGAGCGGTGTGGGTGGGACCGGGGAGGCGCGCTGGTGCTTCTCCGGCCCATCCAGGCTGATCGTTTGACGGCGTGGAAGGAGACGATAATGACCACACAGATGTTCCTCTGCGTGACACTCAGCATGACGATGCTTGCCGGAACGGCCGACGCCCAGCTGGTCGAAAAGACGGCGCTGACGTTGGATGGAGCGAAGAAAATTGCTGCCGCCGCAGAGGCGAAAGCCAAAGCTGAGGGCGCACGCGTCGTCATTGCCGTGGTGGACGAGAGTGGGAGTCTGCTCTTGTTGGAACGGTTGGACGACACGCAGGTCGCCAGCGTGAACGTTGGGATCGACAAGGCCAGGACCGCAGCGATCTACCGTCGCCCCAGTAAGGTCTTCGAAGATCAAGTGAAGAACGGTCGCGTGTCCGCCTTGGCATTACATGGAGCCGTGGCGTTGCAAGGCGGTGTGCCGGTCACGGTGAACGGGAAGGTCATCGGTGCTATCGGTGTGAGTGGCGAAACACCGAGCCAGGACGAAGATATCGCCATCGCTGGTGCGGCCATCGCCATCTCGTTCACGAAACCATAGTAGTCAGCATTCAGCTGTCACTTTCTTCAAAATGTGCCGTCGCTGATAGCTGCTTACTGAAGGCAGGCCCTCACGGCAAGGAGAACTCGTATGAAATACATCACCATGATAGCAACAGGAATCACGATGGCGATACTCGCCTCAACCGGCTCTGCCGAGTCGGTGTCGGATAAGCGTGGGCTCACACTGGAAGGGGCGAAGAAAGTGATCGCGGCCACGGTGGCCGAGGCGACGCGTGTCAATGCGCCGGGGGGTTCCATTGCCGTCGTTGATGATGGCGGAAATCTGCTGGCGCTGGAGCGGCTGGACCAGACCTTTGCCGCCAGTGCGAACATTGCGATTGGTAAAGCACGGACCTCGGCTCTGTTTAAGAAACCCACGAAGACCTTCGAGGACGCCATCAAGAATGGACGCACGTCGATGGTGACTTTGGGCGGAGACCTGCAGAACTTCACGCCACTTCAAGGCGGCATTCCACTTGAGTGGGAAGGGAAGGTCGTCGGGGCGATCGGCGTCAGCGGTGCCGCCAGCGCGCAGCAGGATGAAGAGCTTGCCATCGTCGGCGCCAAATCGTTGGACTCCATGGAAATGGTCGGGGTGACCAACGGACATGCGCCGCTGCCGGTCACGTATATCGAGAGTCAGAAGGTCGCGGCCTCGTTTGCCAAAGGGGGGGTACTGGTCGGCGACGATGAGAACATGATGCATGCCTCCCGCAATTACATGGTGCATGCCAGCCATCGCGAGAAGGCCGGCGCGGTAGAGATCCATGAGTTCGATACGGACATCGTGTACGTCCTCAAGGGTTCGGCCACGTTGATCACCGGGGGAACGCCTGTCGGCACGAAGACCATCGCACCACATGAGTTCCGCGCACCCAACGTCAACGGCGGCGAGACGCGCAAGCTCGTGCCGGGCGATGTGGTGATTATTCCGAATGGGGTGCCGCACTGGTTTAAGGAAGTGGATGCGCCGTTTGACTACTACGTGGTGAAAGTGAGGTGATGTCGTCGGCATGTCTCTTTGCTCGCGCAACGCGCGGTCTCGGAAGCCCCTCGTTGGACGCGCGCAGTCGAGACACTGCCGCCGGTCTCACCTCGCAGGAGGTAGACGTAATCAATCGGCTGGGTAGGGGTGGAAGGAAAAAGGAGCTGGGATCAGGGAGGGTGGAGGCGCCGTTTGATTACTACGTGGTCAAAGTCAGGTAGCCGGACGCTGAAAACGGTCCCCAACTTTGTTCTCGGCTCGCAACCATCCTCAACGTACCCCTGAGGGTACGCCTGCGGTGCTTGCATCGCCTGCGGCCTCGTTGGATGACCGTTTTGAGCATCCTTCGAGGACGGAGAAAGAAATGAACAATCGAAAGAATGGATCGGCCATACTTGCAGCCCTGGCCCTCGCGCTCTGTTCAGGCTTTGCCTGGGGGCAACTCACTGGTGATGCGCCGGGGGTGCGGCCGGAAGCAATCGTTGATTTGAAGACGGACGAAGGGATGGCGCTGGTCAAGGGCCAGTGGCGCTATAGCAATACCAAGGTTGTTGATGTCGACCATCACAGTCCAGGCGCCGACCTCGCCCCTTCCGGCCCGCCGAATCGCACGCAAGATATCGACATACACGCGGGCGCCGCCGACTTCGACGATTCGGCATGGGAACAACTCGAGCCGGACCAGTTGGAGGAGCGGCGTTCCAGCGGCCGCCTCTGCTTCAACTGGTATCGCACCAGCGTGACGATCCCGGAGAAGATCGGGTCGTTCGATCCGACCGGTGCGACGGTTGTGTTTGAAGTTGCCATCGATGACTATGCCGAGGTGTGGGTCGATGGGAAGTTGCCGCTGGTCTTAGGCCAGCCTGGCGGTCAGTTGATTAAGGGTTTCAATGCTCCGAACCGTGTGGTGCTCACAAAGAACGCGCGGCCTGGCCAAACGATTCAGCTCGCCGTGTTCGGCATCAACGGACCTCTCTCGAATCCACCGGGCAATTTCATCTGGGTGCGTTCGGCGACGCTCGACTTCTACAAGACGAACCAGATCGGCCCGACGCAGTTTGTGAACACCGAGATTGTCAGAGCCGATCCGGCCCTGGATGCGATCGTTTCATCAGATACCAAACTTGAAAAACTCGCTGGTGGCTTTCTCTTCACCGAGGGACCGGTCTGGGTCCCGGCCAGCGCCAATGCCTCGGGATATCTCCTCTTCAGCGACCCCAACGCCAATATGATCTATCGTTGGTCACCTGAGGGGCAGGTATCCGTCTTTCGTGCCAAGAGCGGTTACAGCGGATTGGATATCGGCGAGTACCATCAGCCCGGCTCGAACGGGCTCACCCTCGACAGCAAGGGCCGTCTCACGATCAATCAACACGGCAACCGGCGTGTGATCCGCGTCGAACCGCGCGGCAACATTACTGTCCTGGCGGATCGCCATGACGGTAAGCGGTTGAACAGTCCTAACGATCTTGTCTATCGTTCCGACGGGGCGCTCTATTTTACCGATCCACCATTCGGCCTACCCAAAGTCTTCGACGATTCGCGGAAAGAGCTGCCCTATAGTGGCGTCTATTGCGTGAAAGACGGGCAGGTAAGGCTCGTGAGCACGGATCTCGATGCCCCCAACGGACTCGCCTTCTCGCCGGACGAGAAGTTTCTGTATGTGAACAATTGGAACGACAAGCGGAAGGTGATCTTGCGTTACGACGTGAAGCCCGATTGCACGCTCACAAACAGCACGCTGTTCTTCGATATGACCAACGCGCCAGGGAACGACGCGTTAGATGGATTGAAAGTCGATCAACAGGGCAATGTGTATTCGACCGGGCCTGGCGGGCTATGGATCATCTTGCCGGGAGGCAAGCAGCTCGGCCTCATCAAGGGCCCGGAAGATCCCCACAATATGGCCTGGGGCGACGATGACGGCAAGACGCTGTACATCACGGCACTGACTGGGATTTATCGGATCAGGATGAACATTGCCGGGGTCCGGCCATGAACGATCTCTTCTTTTTTCGGCTTATGGCGGCCGCGCTGCTCAGTGTGCTCTTTCAGGGCGCAACGGTATGGGCCGAACCTGTTTCTGTGACCATCACGAGCCTCAATCCTCGATTCGATCAACTCGTCCCGCGCGATGCAAAATTGGAAAAGATTGCCGATGGGTTCACCTGGGTCGAAGGGCCGGTTTGGAACAAGCAAGGTGGGTATTTGCTCTTCTCGGACATTCCGGCTAACAGCATCTACAAATGGAAACCAGGTGAGGGTGTCAGCCTGTTCCTGAAGAACAGCGGATACAGCGGTGTCACGCCCTTCGCCGGAAATGAACCTGGCTCGAACGGGCTGACGGTTGACGCGAACGGCCGGCTCGTGCTCTGCCGCCATGGCGATCGACAGATCGGACGGTTGGAAGAGGAGGGCCGCATCACAACGATGGCCGACCGCTACGATGGGTACAGGCTCAACAGCCCGAATGACCTCGTGTTCAAATCGAATGGCGATCTCTATTTCACCGACCCGCCGTTCGGACTCCCTAACGCGTTCGACGATCCGAGCAAAGCTCCGGTGCAAGGGGTCTACCGAGTCTCGGAAGATGGCATCGTCACGCGGCTGGTCACGGACATCAATGCGCCGAACGGCATTGCCTTTTCACCCGATGAAAAAACGCTGTATGTCTCCGACGTCGATCCGAAACGTGCCGCCTGGCTGGCGTATGATGTGAGCGCGGACGGAACCGTCGCGAACGGCCGGGTGTTTTTTGACGCGACTCGCTGGCGCAAGGATCCGTATTTCGGACCGGACGGCTTCAAGGTGGATCAGCAGGGAAACATCTTCGGCGCACGCCCCGGCGGCATCACGGTGATCGCGCCGGACGGGACTCTGCTCGGCACGATTGAAACGGGCCAGCCAACGTCGAATGTCGCCTGGGGTGAGGACGGCCGCACGTTGTTTGTGACCGGCGGGACGTCGGTCTATCGAATCAGACTCATGACGAAAGGCGCCCGATACTAATGCCGTCGGGCGTGAATGAGGTCCGATACCGGAAAACCCAGTTGCTTGGCCCGCTCAACCAGACGCTGATAGGTCACCTCCTCGAGCTGAGGAGAACGCGAGAGAATCCAAAGAAAGCGGCGGTCCGGTGTGCCTACCATCGCGGTTCGGTACTCCGGATCGAGCTCGAGAATCCAATAGTTCCCTTCGCGCGACGAACCGAAGAGCCGGGCAAAGAAGTTGTCGAACCGCACCGTGAGCCTGGCATTCGTCGTGGTATCGACCACCGTCGCCACACCTTCCGCCTGCTCAACCCCTCCGCTATCGGTCACGCATTCATTGTGCACGTTGATTGCGCCATCGGCACGAGGCGTATAGATCGCCTTCGAGTCCACGCAGTGCCGCTGAAACCACGTCGGCAACCGTGCAATCTCATACCAGGTGCCGGCATAACGAGCGAGATCCACCGCCGACACTGTCGGCAAGGTGTCCCTCTGATCCACTCCCGCGCAAGCTGAGAGCAGCAGGTAGAGAGCCGCTCTCGCGAGCGTCGTGCCTGTTCGGCCTGGACGATTGACAGAACTTCGCATCAGCGCTTCCTTGATCGGCATGGGCATATGGTACACCTGTGGTATATCGCGAAGCAGGACTCAGGGCAGGATGAGAACGAAGCCAGCGCTCCAGGAAACGCGATCGGTGGCTTCATGGTCGAACATTGCTCCGCTCTGGAAATTTGAGACAGGCTACGGTTCAGGGAGGAGGGTGTCAACATTCAAAGGTGGGGCGCCATGTGCCGCGAAACGCGGCCGTGTCCCTTGCCCTCCGACGCGGGATTGCCGGACCTGACTTTCAATCATTACCCCAGCCGCCGTTCTGACCCGACTCCATTCAGAATCGCCAGCCTGTAAGAATCGTCGTCCTGAGACGACTCAGCAGCGAGTAGGTCTATAGACGTGGATTCAAAGAGCCGGCAGGAATGAAGAGGGAGGAGCCACAGGTGGTGCGAGAGGTCTGAACCAGAACCACAGTTGCGCGCAAGAGCCGTCGACGATCGCGGCGGCGGGCGGAAGACGGAGGAACCACACGGATAAGGGGGGGATGTCATGACGATTGTAAACAAATTCCTGATCGCCATCATGATGCTCGTCGCGAGCATGGGCTCGGCGGCAGCCTTCGCTGAAGACTATAGCCACAGCACGCCGGGGATCGGCGGGTATGACCCGGTGGCCTATTTCACCGATGGCAAGGCGCTGCGGGGAAGCGGATTCTACGTCACCGTCGTCGATGGGGTGACCTATGCCTTCGCTACGGCTGAACATCGAAAGATGTTTGAGGCGAACCCGCAGAAATATCTGCCGGCCTATGGGGGCTATTGCGCCTATGGGCTTGGTGTCGGAAAGAAATTCGTGGCGGACCCTGAGGTCTGGAAGATCGTCGAAGGAAAGCTCTACTTGAACCTGGACAAAGGTATCCAACAGAAATGGGAGAAGGACATCCCTGGCTACATCAAGAAAGGGGATGCCAACTGGGTCACCATGAAGGACAAGAAGCCCTCAGACTTGTGACCGAAAGGGACCGTCTTCAGTCCTTGCTCCCACACTCTATTCGCCCTTAACCTTAGGCAGAGAGTCGAGAGGGAAGGGGCCTTATCCTATTGAGCAGGGGACGACGATGAAATCACCCATCAGCGACATTGCGTTTACTGCGTCTGTGAAGGCGGTTCAAAAACAAATGGGGTCACGCAAGCAGTACGAACGGATGGAGAACAGCGGTGGGTGGGAGAATGCGATCCCCAAGGATCTTGTCGACTTCATCGGCGAGCGCGATTCGTTTTATTTGGCAACCGCCAGCGCGAAAGGTCAGCCGTATGTCCAGCACCGCGGGGGGCCGAAGGGGTTTCTCAAGGTGCTGGATGAGCGCACTCTGGCCTTTGCCGATTTCGCGGGGAATCGGCAGTACATCTCAGTCGGGAATCTGGCCGAAAATAACCAAGCCTTTCTGTTTCTCATGGACTACGCCAGCCAAACCAGGGTCAAAATCTGGGGAACGGCCGAGGTCGTCGATAATGATCCGCGCCTCCTGAAGCAGCTCACTGACCCGGGCTACAAGGGAAAACCGGAACGGGCAATCCGCTTTCATGTTGAGGCATTCGATATCAATTGCCGACAGCATATTCAACCGAGGTTTACGCAAGAGGAGATCGATGCTCTTGTGCAGCCTCTACGTGATCGCTTTGCCGAATTGGAAGCCGAGAACAAAGTGTTGAAACGCCAAGGTGCAGCGCGTACCAGGTAGGCCATTAATGGTGTGGTCCGTCATTGTCTCGCAAGTAAACCAGCCTGAGCGAGCCTTGTTTTCCGGCCGTACGGTGGGGAGCCCTAGCCGATCGTCGCATCTGTACGGAACCATCGGGACAATGCCGCGCGCGGCATAGCGGGCTGGTGATTAGTCGACAAGGTCCCAATCCGGATTCCATACGACCTCCCATAGATGTCCATCGGGATCTTGGAACGAGCCGGTATAGCCGCCCCAAAATGCGTCATGCGGAGGATCGGTGATCGTGGCGCCTGCCTTGCTTGCCTGCTCCATCACCGCATCCACTTCGGCCTTGCTCGCGACATTGTGACCGAGCGCAAATTCGGTGGCGCTTCGCGGACCCAAAGGCACCTTGGCTTCGTGTGCGAGAGATGTGCGGGGCCAAATGGCAAGTTTCAAGCCGTTCTGCAAGTCGAAGAAAGCAACCGCGCCATGCTCGAACTCTGTGCCGACGATGCCCCGCGTCGGCAGGCCGAGTCCATCGCGATAAAACTTCAACGCTCGTTCCAAATCGTCGACCGCGAGAGTAATGACGGTGATGCGTGGCTTCATGGTTTCGCCATTGTTATAGATGGAGTACCGCGCACTGCGTCGCTATTAAGGAAGTTGCAGGCCGATCCCGAACGTTGCCGCATAGCCATTGGCCGCTGCTGTCGGAGCCAGCATGAGTTGATCCCCGCCACGCCGGAAAATGCGATCATGCTGGTTTCGCGCGTTGCGCCGGCCTTTTGTGGCATAGGGCTGGTCAGCATGGACGTGATCCGTCAATTCATCGTCGAAGTACATTTGCGACGTGAACTCCAAGCTCCGCTGGGCTACGGGCGCGGTGCGAATCTTGACGTGAATGTGTACCGTCCGGCCTTCATACCAACCAGGGTATATGGTGACGAACTTGGCTTCGCCGCGTGCGTCGGTGATCTGATAGCCGCGCAAAAACTTCTGGCCGATGGTGTTGAAGCCCGGATCCTGCACGTCAGAATAGACGCCCAGCGCGTCGCAGTGCCAGATGTCCACCTGAGCGCCGGCCAGCGGCAGGCAGTCTCCGGGGCCGAGCCGGAATATCTGTAACGTCAGAGCGAGTGGCGTACCGGGCTTGACTTGCCCGTCGGTCGGATCGGAACGAATGTCGGAGCGATTCAAGCGTTCATCGACGAAATAGGGACCTTCGGTTTGCTCCGGCCGGACCACACAGGTGGGAACGTGCGTGCCAGCATTAGACTGCCGAGAAAATAGGCTGCCGCCCATGAGCCAGAGCGCACCGGTGGTGCCGAGCAATGAAACCACTTCACGACGGGAAAGGAGGCGACCCACGGGTGAGTCTTCAGGCGTCATTGGCATTCTCCTCCGTTCGAGAGGCGCTCCGTGCCACGCGAGCCGGTGCCCACGCGTGTCGCGAAATGGATCGCTGATTCATTAGAGGTGCACTCACCCCGCGCCCTCTTGGCAGCTTTTCGGTTCATTCTTCATCATCGGCGCCACCGGCATCTCAACCCACGTTGTCCCATCCAGGCGTTCCAATTTTTGAATGAACATCAGTCCAAGGCCGCGGCGCCCGTCGGCAACCTCCGGATCGAGCTTCGACACCATCGCACAGCCATCTTTGGTGATTTGCACTATCCCCATGTGCCAACCGAGACCAAACTCCGATGACTGAATCCGGACGTTCGCCCCGTCGGGCAAATCATGCGCGAGAGCCTGTAACGGAACCGAGAGTACGGCGAGAACGAGAAGAGGGAAGGCGAGATGAAATGGACGCATGGGGGCTCCTGTTGAAACGAACTTGTGGAACAAGTCTGAGATGATTGGGAGAAGATTTCAACGATGCGTGCCGCGAAACGGGGAGGTGGCGCATTTCTTCTCCGCGCGATGTTAGGGTCTGAGTTCAGACTCTTTTGTGTCTCGCTTTGCAGAGAGAGATCGGGACAATCTTCCGTTGTTACTCTTCGGCTTCTTCCCCGCTAGGATAATGCAACTTGAGATCGTGAGCCAAAGGAACTTCCTGCCCATTTTTCAGGACTGCCTTTGCTCTGACCTTAAACGTGCCCCATCCTCCGGTATTCAACCTAAAATTGGTTGATTTATCGGCCACACGCCTCACCGGCTTAGGGAATGTGGGGTGGAGCGTATACTCAACATGGTCGATTTGCTCCAGGTCCTTAGGCGAGGCATCCAGCCAAACTGACCAATCCCACCACTCATTTCCGGCGTAATGTTCAGACTGTCGCAATTTGAAGATATTCTTAGCCATGGATAATCCTAAACTAGGTTACAGTGATCTGAATCGCATCTACCGCTTCCCAGTCAGAACTGAATAGCACCGTGCCGTTGACGCCTCCTTTGATTTCAATCAAACCTGAACTCGGTATGCCGAATACATACATATATAACCCACCCTTAATTCTTTCCAAGCGACAGTGCTGCCAGTTGGAATCCACACCGTCGATGCGAGATCGGTACTGAACCGCAAAGGCGGGCTCGTTGGCAATTGCCTGTCGAATCTCAGCGAAAAGATTGTCATTCTCCGGAACCAGTTGCAGTCTAACGCCGCCCCACTTTCTTAGTGCCACAACAAGTTCAACGGCACATGAAAGTCGATCACGAGGATCAAGCTTGATGTACTGCCTATTTCCGGCCAACCCTTCAATTTTGTTGACCCCTTCCTCGCGAACCTCAAGGATTGGCTTTTGCCGCCCAAGAGCGTAAGTGAGTTCATCTCTTACCCACGGATGAGTGTTAAATTGCTCGTTCTTAACACTTTCCCTGATAGTGGAAAACGCCACAAGGGCATCGCACTGGTCAATCCGCTGCTTGATGGCATCTTGTAGCACGTCTCCATGCATGTCTTTCCCCTGGAGAACCTGAAAACCAAGCGACTCCAGAAGTGGGAATACTCGGTCCTCGATCCAGCGATCGCGCTCATTGTACCCATATGAAGCAAAGATGCGGGCGGAGTTCATACAGCGTCGGACGTCATGGTGGTTCTCATTGTCGAATGACCTTGCAGAGGTGAGTCAATGCGTAAAAGCTACCGCTCGAAGCAGGAAAGTGTCAATGGGAAGATACTCGAAATGCTGCTATTTCAAGCGGTAAGACCGCCGCGTGCCGCGAAACAGGGGCTTATCTTCAGAAAAAGTAGAATGCCCGCGCCCTGCCCCCCCACGCGCCGCCAGAGAGGGGTAACTCAACCTGTATCTGTATCTGCTTCAATGCGCCAAAGGCAAAAGACTGCTATTAGTGCCCATAAGAAGCCTCTTCAAATTTACCTTGCCATTCTTTATGATTGTGAAACAATCCATAGGGTAGTACTAATGACACGTGTTCACTCGCTAGTTGAAAACCAATACCAATTTGAGGCAGCCAATGGTTCCCAACCTTAATGATTGGACAATTGTTATGGTCGGCCAGTGGAACCCTGCCATATTTTCCCCTGATTGGGTAGCGCAGAATCTACTACACGTGGAAAACGTTGATGCACAGCTAGCAGTTGGGCCACTCATTACAAATGTTCGCTATCAAACGGACACCCTGCTCCTTATTCCCCAGCAAGACAGGCTTATTGTTGGGAGTCGCAATACTGAGGAAACGACTTTGTTGGATATGGAGCGCTGTTCAAAGGCTGCTCTTGAACTGCTAGGCCATACCCCTATCCGTGCATTAGGAATAAACTTTGGCTTTACAGAAAGCGATCCGCCCACAGAGATGCTTAGGACGTTTGACCTCGCTGACGCTGGCGCGCTTGCGGATGCTGGCTATCAGGTTCGTTCAGCTGACATAACAAGAGAAATAGAAATCGGCTCTACAGTACTGAAGCTCAAGATGGGTCTTAGCGATGGCACTGTGCGGTTCCACTTCAACTTTACAAATCAGGTTGCTACCGCTCAACAGGCCGCGGACCTATTGCAGGGAAGAGTCCTCGAATACCGGAATAGGGCCGTGGGCATGCTGAGCACGGTATTTAATCTACAGGGGGAAGGAGTCGCATAATAATGGACACCGAGACACCAATTGCCGCTGAGATAACATCTGCAGTATCCCTCCCTCTCTTTGAAAGCAGGTCGGTTACGAGGAGCGAGACTACACCACTTCTCTCGACTACAAGCACAACCAATGAACCTGGCTACAGCAAGGAAATAGTGGTAAGGGGAACAGGGACTCTTACTGTTACCGTTACAGTGAACGTGGCATCCGAGGCACTCATACAAAAGAATCTTGCAGCTAACCGCGGCCTAGCCGTTTCAGAAACAAACACAGGTCATGAAGGATAACATAGTAGGTTCATGGCTAATGGTACTCCAACTGCGAGTGCAAAGTTCTTTCCCGCATATAAAGCACCTGCCGCAGAGCATTTAGAACAAGGCGATCTCATCGCAAAAACCGACGCCATCCAATCCATCATCAAGATAGTTCACCCGTACTACCTCAAGTCCGACTACACGCATTTCATTGTACTCACTCAATCCTGCGACCTTGTCCGCAGAAAAAGAGAGGCCTGCAAATCAAGATATATCACCCTTGCCGCTGTTCGACCGCTTAGCCTTGTGATTCAGAGGGAGATTGAAAGCTACCAAGATGAGTTTGATAAAGCGGGAATGGTTTGCTCGAAGAAACACCGCTTTGAACTCATCCAATTTCTACAGAGGCTGCACAATTTCAATGAGCCAGAGTTCTTCTACCTGCATTCCGAGTCGAACTTAGACTTTCCTGATCCCCACTGTGCTTTTCTTAGGCTGTCTGTCTCGATTAAATCATCTCTTCACTATGATGCGTGCTTGCAGGCGCGCATCCTCTCACTAAACGATGTGTACCAGGCCAAATTGGGCTGGAGAGTTGGTGATATGTACTCCCGGGTTGGGACTGAAGACTGGGTCCCCGGGGTTGAATCAAGTGATGACTTTGAAAAGAGGATATCGAAGTTGTTGGATGGTGCATGTAAGTGGGAAGATGACAAGCGGCTAACTCATGCTAAGACAAACTTGCCTGCTGACGTACTACAGAATGGAGTAGAGGCCGTGAGAAAGCACATCTCCGACATGAGAATGACCAACCCTTTGGAAGAGGTCATTGATGCCGTCATATCTCAACTAAAAAAGCTGAGCAAGATCGAGAATGATGAAGATGCAGTAAGAATTGGTAACAGACTAAGAAATGACCCGGTTATGTCTCGCCTACGGAAGCTTGTTGGCTAGCCTGAGGTTCAGATTTCCCAAATGTGCTTCAGTAACTTCACAATCTGATTGATCCTGCGTGCGCATTCCGGGAGCAAAGGACCAACAGGGGTGTCGTTCCTATGCCTCTTGTAAGACCCCGCCTGTTCATCCGACTTCCCCTCATGTCCACGCATTACGACATCATCATCGGCACCGGTCCTGGCGGACGGACGCTGACTTACAATCTCGCGCTCTCCGGCACGGTTTGACAGGCCTGCGGGTCTCGCATACTCTCCGTGTAACTGCTGCACATGAAGGACCGTATCGCGACCAATCTATCCATCGATGATGAGTTGCTGGAGCGTGCCCGTCGTATCGGAAAACTCCGTACAAAGAACGAAACCGTCACGCAGGCTCTGACCGAATTTATCCAGCGTCGCCGGCAATGGGAGATTCTGAAGGCGCTCGGCACGATCGAATTCCGAAAGGGATAGGACCACAAAAAGGACCGTCGCGATCGCGAATCTGGTCGGTGACATGTCAGTGTGGTCGTTGGTCTTGCGGCGACCGCGGGTCAATGAAGACGACCTGCACGACCGTGCTTTCCATTGGCATCTCGAATCCGGCGACGGGCTTTTTCTGCTTGGCAATATCCTTCAGGAACTCCTCGACGGGCTTCGGTCTCCGAAACAGTTCGATCGCTTGTTGACGCTCCTCGACCCATACCCGCTTTTAGAGCTGAACCGACAAACGTATGCCGCTGCTGCACGCCTACGGTCCGTCTGCCGCGCTAAGGGAGTTAATGCCGGCCCGATCGATTTCCTCATTGCAGCCGCATGCTGTGAGCATGGATTCCCGTTGCTCACTGCCGACAAAGATTTCTCACGCATTGTCGCCCATTGTGATTTGTTGGTCCTCTCGGATTAGTAGTCGCGGCCAATCAGCGTTACGAAGGCATCATCATCGGCACCGACCTTGGTGGCAGGACGGCGGCTGATAATCTAATGCCGTCGGAACATTATTTTGCTCTAAAGGGGCGGCGACTTGCGAAGGGGCGAAAGCAGTTTGTGAAACCCGGCCAGCCGGAGCCTCTTTCGCAAAGGCCCCGGCGGCAGTGACGAGAATTCGTCGCAGCGCTACTGCACTTCGACGTTGATGGTCTGGGTGGCGGTGAGGAGTGCGTGATCCTTTGTGGCGCCAGTCACGGTGACCTTGTGTTTGCCTTTGGTCAGGCCCTTGAACGTTCCCCCGAAGCCCTTCTGATACTGATCGTCCAAGTACACGTGGGCATGTGCAGCTTGGGAGCCCTTCGTCAAATCATACTTCAGCTCAAAGCTGTCGCTGACCTTGTCCCCATCCTTGGGAGACGTAATCGCGATCTTCGACCCGTCCTCGATTGGCTTATCTGCTGCGAAGACTGGTGCTCCGCTGAGTGCGCCCACTAACGCGATGCCCAACCCCATGAATCCGATACGTCCCATCACATGCATACGGCCTCCTTGTTTGAACCAGCTGAATGAACATTGCACCTTATCATCTCTACGAAAGATTAACTGAGATGGATTCATCGTCCCTCTGTAAGACCTCGCTTCTTCCCTCGACTACCTCCCAGCAGGAGGTGCTCCCATGGCGGCCAATCAGCATTACGACATCATCATCATCGGCACCGGCCCTGGCGGGGGCACGTTGGCCTATAAGTTGGCGCCGTCGGGGAAGAAGATTCTCCTGCTGGAACGGGGCGGCTATCTGCCGCGCGAAAAGGACAACTGGAGCTCCAAGACCGTCTTCATCGACAACAAGTACAAGGCCAAAGAAACCTGGCAGGACAAAGACGGCAATCAGTTCCACCCTGGCATTCACTACAACGTCGGCGGCAATTCAAAGGTCTACGGCGCGGCGCTGCTGCGCATGCGGGCACAGGACTTCGGGGAGGTGAAACATCAGGGCGGCATCTCCCCGGAGTGGCCGATCTGCTACGACGATTTGGAACCCTATTACACGCAGGCCGAGCATCTGTACCACGTGCATGGTACGCGCGGAGAAGATCCGACAGAGCCGAAAGCCAGTGCGCCCTATAAATATCCCGCCCTCACACACGAGCCGCGTATCCAAGAACTCCACGCAGACTGGAAACGGATGGGCTATCGGCCGTTCCACCTGCCGGTGGGCGTGATGCTCGATGAGGACCACAAGGAGAAGAGTCCCTGCATTCGTTGTGGAAGCTGTGACGGCTTCCCTTGTCTCGTGAACGCTAAGGCCGACTCCCAAGTGGTCTGCGTCGATCCGGCGTTGCAGTATCCGAACGTGACGATGCTGACCTATGCCAAGGTCAGCAAACTGGAGACGAGTGCATCGGGTCGAGAAGTTACCGGAGTCGTGGTAGAGCGTCACGGGGAGTTGGAAATCTATCAGGCCAACATCGTCGTCGTCTCCTGCGGCGCGATCAACTCAGCGGCGTTGCTGCTGCGCTCGGCGAACGACAAGCACCCGAACGGCCTCGCGAACTCTTCCGATCTCGTGGGCCGACACTATATGTGCCATAACAATTCGGCCATGCTCGCGATATCGAAGCGACCGAACCCGACAGTCTTTCAAAAGACCATCGGGTTGAACGATTTCTATTTTCCCTCGACCGACTGGGACTATCCCATGGGCCACATTTCGATGATCGGGAAGCAGGACCTGGATTCGTTGCGGGCTGGTGCGCCGGCCTTTGCGCCCGGGTTCGCGCTCGATCAGATGGCCAAACATTCGCTCGATTTCTGGATGACCTCGGAAGATCTGCCTGATCCCAACAACCGCGTGCTTGTCGGTAAAGACGGCGGCATCACGCTGGCCTATACGGAGAACAATCTCGACGCCCACCGCCGCTTGACAGCCAAGCTCAAGAGCATGCTCAACCACATTGGCTGCGAAGAGCATCTGCTGCCGACGCACCTGTATCTCGGGAAGAAGATTCCCATTGCTGGGACGGCGCATCAGTGCGGCACGGTGCGGTTCGGCCGTGATCCCAAGACCTCCGTCTTGGACGTGAACTGCAGTGCCCACGATCTGGACAATCTCTATGTTGTCGATGCGAGCTTTTTCGTATCAAGTTCGGCGGTGAATCCCTCGCTGACGATTATTGCCAACGCGCTCCGAGTCGGCGAACACCTGCTCAACCGGCTCGGGTGAGTAGAAAGTACAAAGTAGAAAGTAAAAAGGTAAGAGGGAAAGGTATGGGAGCAAACCAATTACATGTTCGGAGCCGGAGCCCCTACTACTTTTACCTTTTCACTTTTTTCTTTTTACTTCTAGCGGCGACGGCACTCGCCGCTGAGCCGCGCGTCGCCGTCCAATCCGTCGCTGCGGTCGGTGTTACCGTCGCGGACATGGATCGTTCGATTGCCTTCTATCGTGACGTGCTGACGTTCAAGCCGGTCAGTGATGTCGAAGTGGATGGGCCGGAGTATGATCGGCTCTGGGGCGTCTTCGGCGTGCGGACGCGGGTCGTTCGAATGCAACTCGGCGAGCAGCAGCTGGAGCTGACGGAATTTCTGTCGCCACCGGATGTCCGGCCGATTCCCGTGCCTTCCTACAGCAACGATCTCTGGTTCCAACACGTCGCGATCGTGGTGCGCGATATGGAAGCGGCCTGGGCGCAGTTGCGCAAGCATCATGTCCGGCAGCTCTCGCCGAGACCGCAAACGATTCCTGTTTCGAATGCGGCAGCCGCCGGCATCAAGGCCATCAAGTTCCGCGATCCGGACGGGCATAATCTCGAACTGCTCTGGTTCCCGGAAGGCAAAGGCAACCAGCGCTGGCATGAACCAGGATTTGCTCTGTTCTTGGGTATCGACCATACCGCGATGACGGTGCGCAGCACGGAGAACAGCATCAAGTTCTACCGCGATCTGCTGGGGATGACCGTTGCCGGCGGTACCTTGAACATGGGGACTGAGCAAGAGCATCTCGACAGCTTGCCCGGTGCCCGCGCGCGCGTGACCGGAATGAAACCGACGATGACGACGCCCGCGGTGGAATTTCTGGAGTACGAACAGCCGATGGCCGGCCGGCCCATGCCGGTGGATTCACGCCCCACCGACCTCTGGCACTGGTCCACGTGGCTGGTCGTGCCCGATGTCGAAGCGGCGGTCGCATTGGTTCAAGGGAGGACCCCATTCATCTCCACCGGCGTCGTCGCCTTGCCCGACAGAATGTTGGGGTTTTCGAAGGGCCTACTTGTCCGTGATCCGGACGGGCATGCTCTGCAACTGGTCACTCCATAACCATGACACGCGTGATCAAGGCCATAGCGCTCCTCTTTGTGGTGGGCGGCTCACTCCTCATCGGCGCGCAGATCGATTTCGAGCAGGCGCTCGACCCTGCCCATGTCGCCGCATGGCTTCAGTCGCTCGGGCCATGGGGACCGCTGATCCTCATCGTCTCGATGGCGACCGCCGTGATTATCCCGCCGATTCCGAGCTTGCCGCTGGATCTCGCGTCGGGCGCTGCCTTCGGGCCGCTGCTCGGGACGATCTATGCCGTCATCGGTGCCGCCATCGGCGCCATGTTGAGTTTCTTAATCGGGCGTGCCCTGGGGCGCGAGGGGATCTCCCGATTGCTGCGGGTCGATGCGGTCTTGTGCGAGAAATGTTCGGACCATCATGTCGGTTTGCTGATCTTTCTCGCCCGGTTGATTCCGCTGTTTTCCTTCGACGTGGTGAGTTATGGGGCGGGGTTCACGACGATCTCGCTACGGACCTTCTCGTTCGCCACCATCGCGGGAATGGTTCCGCCGACGTTCGCCTTCACGTACCTGGGGAGTTCCGTGGTTTCCGCCCAATGGCTGTTGATCGGGTCCGGTTGTCTCTTGGTCGCGTGCTTCCTCCTGATGCCGATGTGGCTCAGGCGCCATCGATCGTCCGGACTTGCCCGATTTATGTTCGGACCTGCGCCGGCCGCTGTTGCCGCGATCATGGAATCAACCGACGCACTGGTCTGTCCGGCCTGCGGCAAGCCGATCGATCCGGCATTGAGTGCGCTCGTCCCTGTCGAACCGGCTCGAACGGCTCATGCTGCATCGATCCGGCAGGAATCCTCGATGTCCCCGGAGTCTGGGGAGCAGCCTGATCGTGCCTCCGGTCGGCCTCATCCTTACCATGCACGCTTGCTCGTTTTGCGGCAATGGTGCTAGGCTTGCCCCCTGCGAGGCCGCCATGACCCCTCAGGTCGCCGATCCTGAACAGGAACCCCTCAAGTCTACGTTGGAATCCCTCCGCGAAAGCGAAGAATTCAACACTCGCCTCATCCAGAGCAGCCGCGATTGCATCAAGGTGCTCGATCTGACCGGCCGGCTCCTGTCGATGAATGCCGGCGGCATGGCCGCGCTTGAGCTGTGCGACCTCGGGCCGATCATCGGCAGTTCGTGGATCGACTTCTGGGAGGGAGCGGCTCGCGATGCAGCTCAGGAGGCGATCGAGACGGCACGGACTGGCGGCGTCGGGCGGTTTATCGGATTCTTTCCCACGACACAGACCAAACAGGCGCGTTGGTGGGATGTCGTGGTCAATGCGATCCTGGATGCCGATGGCCATCCGGAGAAGCTGCTGGTCCTGTCCCGTGATGTGACGCAGATCTGGAAGGCCGAGCACTCGCTCAGAGAATCCCACGAACAACTGGAACAGGAAGTCGTCTCGCGCACACGTGATGTGGCACAGACCAGTACGGTGCTCCGCGAAATCGTCGAAGGGGTGGAAGCGAAGGTCGGCGAGCAGTTTTTTGCGTCGCTCGTGCAACAGCTGGCGACGACCCTGGGCGTAGACTACGCGTACATTTCTGAGCTAAGTGAGAATGGAGCCCTGTTCCGCTCGCGAGCAGGCTGGGGGAAAGGCCGTCCGCTTCCGCAGTTTGAGGTGCCGGCGCGCGGTCCCTGTGACACTGTCCTGACCCGAAAATGCGTCCACCATCCGGATCAACTTCGCGCCTTGTATCCCCACGTGCAGCTCATTCAGGACATCGGGGTTGAGAGTTACTGCGGGGTGCCGATCGTCGACTCGTCGGACCGGGTCGTCGGGCATCTCGCCATCATGGACTCGAAGCCGATGCCGGACCACGTGCGGGCTACGTCGATCCTCGGGATCTTCGCCACCAGGGCGGCTGCTGAATTCGAGCGGTTGCGGTTCGAGCGCGCGCTCCGTAAGAGCGATCTGACGCTGCGAAAAATCGATGAAGGAACAGCCGCCACGACAGGCGCGGACTTTTTCCATTCGCTGGTCAAGAGTCTTGCCGAGGCCCTTCAGACCAAGTACGCCTTCGTCTCGAAATTTGTCGAGGGCAGCCGGTTGCGCGTCCGTACACTGGCCTTCTGGAAGGGCGACGGCTTTCTCGACAACTTCGAATACGATTTGCCCCATACTCCCTGCGAGCGCGTGCTTGCCGGGGAGGTCTGCCTGTTTCCCGAAAACGTCCAGGAGTTGTTTCCCGAGCATCGGGAGGATCTCGCCAAGTTGGGCGTGGAAAGTTATCTGGCCATTCCTGTCTCGGACCGCTCTGGCACCGTGATGGGGCACTTGGCTGTTATGGATACGAAGCCGATGCAGGAGGATGCTCGGGTGCTGTCCGTATTCAAGATCTTTGGGGTGAGGGCCGGTGCCGAGTTGGAACGGGAGCGGATGGACGCGCAACTCAAGGCCAACGAGGAACGGTTGCGTGATCTGTTCGACGAGGCCCCGATCGCCTATGTGAATGAAGGGCTGGATTCGCGGTTCATCCGAGCCAATCGCACGGCGATGAAGACCTTAGGCATCACGCCGGAGCAAGTCGAAGGCACGTATGGATTCTCGTTCATCCCCGACACGCCGGACGCCCAACGCCGCCTCAAGGAGGCGTTCGCGTCAATCGGCAAGGGCATCGACACCAGCGGGGTCGTACTCGAACTACGCCGCAAAGACAACGGCAAGCCCTTGTGGATTCAGTGGTGGTCCAAGCCGGATCCCAGCGGCACCTACACGCGCACCATGTTCGTGGACATCACGGAGCGCGTCTTGATGGAACAGGAGAAGGCCCGCCTGGAGGCGGCGAATGTCTACCTGCAGGAGGAAATTAAGACGCAGCACAACTTTGGAGAGATTATCGGTGCCTCAGGCGCGATCAAGAAAGTGTTCCAGGCGATTGAAAAAGTGGCGGCCACGGATGCGACGGTGTTGGTGACGGGAGAAACAGGGACCGGAAAGGAACTGATCGCCCGCGCACTCCACCACCTCAGCCACCGAAAGGGCGGCGTGCTCGTGAAAGTGAACTGTGCGGCGATTCCGGCCGGCTTGATCGAGAGCGAACTGTTCGGTCACGAGAAGGGCGCCTTTACCGGTGCGTTGGCGCGGAAGGTGGGTCGGTTCGAATTGGCGGACAAGGCGACGATCTTCCTGGACGAGGTGGGGGACATTCCGCTGGACCTGCAAACGAAACTGCTGCGGGTGTTGCAAGAAGGCGAGTTCGAGCGGCTGGGCAGTCCCAAGACGTTGAAGGTGAATGTGCGGGTGATTGCCGCCACGAACCGTGATCTGGACAAGGAAGTGCGCGAGGGGCGATTCCGCGCGGATCTCTTCTATCGGCTCAAGGTGTTCCCGATTCAATTGCCGGCACTCCGGGATCGGATACAGGATATCCCGCTGCTGGTCTCCTATTTTGTGAAGAAATTTTCCACGACCATGGGCAAGAAGGTCGAGTCGGTATCGGTCCTGGCGATGGAGCTGTTGAAGACGTACCCTTGGCCGGGCAACATTCGTGAGCTGGAGCACGTGATCGAGCGCGGGGTGATTCTGAGCCAAGGTCCGGAACTCGAACTCGGCGACTGGATGCCGAAGAACACGGCTTCAATCGGCAACGGCGCGGCGGCCACATTGGAAGAGGTGGAACGCGCGCATATCGTCGCGGTCCTGACCCAGACCAATTGGCGCGTGAGCGGAGACAAAGGCGCGGCCAAGATCCTCGGACTCAATCCCACCACGCTCGAAGCCCGCATGAAGAAGCTAGGCATTCAAAGACCAGCCTGAAGCCCGTATCTCGTGAAGCGTCGTTCGTAGTTCGCATCCCCGTTCCTTCCTTCTTTCCCGCCATAAGCCATACGCTATAAGCCATCAGCTCTTTACCTTCTCCCGTCCCAACATTTCGTGACCGTCCCAATAGGTTGGGAATCGCTGTTGGGATTCCTCCTGCCTCGGCGCCCTGTCCTGCATCAGCAATTGCCATTTCTTCAAGATGTTTCACAGCGTTAGTCGATGCTCGCTCCTCGTCGATCAATTCGGCACAGGCCTTGCTGAATAGCTCACGCAAGAAGGGAGCAAGCCAGATGTTGAAAATCACGACGACAGAACGAAACGGGCACACAGTCGTCCTCAAGCTCGAAGGCAAAATCATCGACCAGTGGGCCGCGCTCCTCGATCACGAATGCCGGACGGCTCTGCAGCATCACAGTCAGGTTGAGTTGGATTGTGCTGCGGTGGATTTTATGGACCAGAGAGGGATTGAGGTCATGAAGAACCTCCCCCGAAAACACGTCACTCTTATCGGCGCTCCTGGATTTGTGATGGAGTTGCTGCAGACAGGAGGTCGGTCATGAATTCCGTTGCCATCACCCAGGGAAGTTCGTCGGTGCAGACCCGGCACCGAATGTTGAATAGTTCGCGCAGGCCGGAGGCCGGTCCGATCGGCAGCGAGCAGCAGCTTCTCGCCCGGCTCCGGCAGCGTGATGAAGCGGCCTTCGATGAGTTGGTCGTCCAGCATCATGGCGCGCTGATCCGCATGGCGATGGGCCATGTGGCCGACCGTGAAGCGGCGGAAGAAGTCGTCCAGGACACCTGGATGGCGGTCATCGAAAGCCTGGATCGATTCGAGGGCCGGTCGTCGCTGCGGACCTGGATCTTCGGGATTCTGATTCACAAGGCAAAGGATCGCGGCGTGCGTGAGAAGCGACACACGACGTTCTCGGCCTTCGAATCCCACGATGATGAACAGGAAGAGTCCGTGGATCCTTCACGTTTTCATCAGGCGGGAGAGTGGGCCGGACAATGGGCCCTGCCGCCGCAACCCTGGGACGACCGGACGCCGGAAACACTCCTTGCCAACCAACAGGTCGTCACGGCTATGCAACAGGCCATCGATGCCTTACCGGTGACATTGAAGGAGGTCCTCGTGCTTCGCGATGTGGAAGGCATGGAATCGAAAGAGATCTGCGAGTTGCTGAAGATCACGGAGACGAATCTCTATGTGCGGTTACATCGAGCCAGGGAGCGGGTCCGGCAGGCGGTTGAGCAGTATCTGAACGGTGGGCGTCACTAAAAGGAGTGAGGAAGATGATCTCTGTTCAAACTCATACCGGCTGGATTGTCGGCACCGTCGCCGCGATGGCAGTTCTGGGGGTAGGAGCCCTGTCGCCTGCGGTGGAGTCGCACGAAAAGCTCGTGGTTGCGAAGGAAGGTCCTGTGCTGGTTGCTTCACCCTCTGTTCAGACGGTGGTGATCCCCCCGCTGATATCCCGTGGTCAGTCCGCCAGCCCGGTGGTGCACAGGGTTTCAGCGCGGACCGGAGGTCTGTCGCACAAGGTGGGCACAGTGGCAAAGTCCACGCGAAAATCAGCCCCGTCTCATACGCAGGAAGCACCCCTCACTCTCGAGGAACTGCGCGAACTCGAGCGACATCTCGATCTAGCCAGCCTTTCATACTGGAACAGAGAACTAAATCCTACCCACTGAGTGGGCTCCCGACTCAGTACCATACATCGCACCCTGTGACCTGAATCATAGGGGGTGTAAGGAAATCCGCTGTGAGGAGACTCACCCGCAGAACTAGGAAAACCGTCAGCCGGCAACCATGACTGTCTTGTTTCACCCCTTGCCTCTCCGGAAACTCGCCTGCCAGGAAGCAGTTGGACTGGTGACTCGTAGTCTGGAGGGGGCTCTCTCGCTGAGGGAAGAAGCCCGCTACCGCATCCATCTCGCCCTATGCCACCACTGCCGAGCCTATATGAAACAGCTCACGCTGGTTCAGGAAGCGGTGGCGCTTCTCCCGAAGCCGTTTCCCTCACCAGCCAATCGCCTGCGCCTGCGGCAGCAGTTTGCTGCGAGCCACGGCCGGTAGGCGGGATTACTCCCCAGCGTGTATTCCCTCGGCCGTTCGCGGCCTCCCTCCGTGCATGAAAGATTCGGTTTGTTCAACTGACCAACAGGTGGAAGAATGTTGCGGAGGATCATCTCCACCAGGGCTGTGTGTGAGGGCGCGATGAACAGGGAAGCCGGTCAAACCGGAGAGAGGGGTCCTCTCCTGGCCGCATCGATGTCAGGTTGCGGACTCGTCCTCACGATCTCCGGCTCCCTCGATTCCCGCACCACCGGCCAGGTCTGGCAACCGGCGCTCGAGGCGCTTCGCCGTGCACAACCCCGACAGCTGACCATCGACGCCTCGCGCCTGACCTACTGCGATGGCGCAGGAGCCGCGTTGCTGTTGGAACTCGGTCGGCGCCAGTCATCCCATCGTGGCCAATATGAGATTTGCTCCCTCGATCCCGCCTTCCGAGCCCTCTTAGATCTCTACAGCCGATCCTCCGGCGAGTCGCCGCAGCCGAAAGCCTCGCAGGGCTCCTTCCTCGAACAAATCGGTCGATTCGGGGTCTTGCTGTGGAACGATGTCACGAAGTTGATTGCCTTCGTCGGCGAGTTGTCCGTGGCCCTTGCTCGGGCGGCGCTGCGCCCGCGGATCGTACGATGGAAGGATGCCTGGCTGACCGCAGAACTGGCGGGAGTGAATGCCCTGCCGATAGTCGCCTTGCTGGGATTTCTCCTGGGGCTCATCATGGCGTTTCAGTCGGCGATCCCGCTGCATCAGTTCGGCGCGGACATGTTCGTCGCGAACCTGATCGGGCTCTCGATGTTGCGTGAACTCGGTCCGCTCCTCACGGCCATCATCTTGGCCGGGCGATCCGGTTCGGCCTTTGCCGCCGAACTTGGGACCATGAAAGTCAGCGAGGAAATCGATGCGTTGACCACGATGGGGTTGGAACCAGTCACGTTTCTCGTCGTCCCGCGTGTGATTGCCGCGGTGGCGATGACGCCGTTGCTCTCGGTGTTCGCCAGCCTGTTGGGCCTCGTCGGTGGAGCGGTGGTGATGTTGTCGCTTGGATTCCCCCTTGTGACCTACCTCATCCAGCTGCAGTCGGCGGTGACGGCGGGCGACATGGTCGGCGGGCTGGCGAAATCGGTGGTCTTCGGCATTGTTGTGGCGGCCATCGGCTCTCTGCGAGGGCTCCAGACCAAGAGCGGGGCGAGTGCGGTGGGCGACTCCGCGACCAGGGCCGTCGTGAGTGGCCTGGTGCTGATCACCGTCGTCGATGGCATCTTCGCCGTCGTCTTTTACTCCTTGGGGTTGTAGAGAGTCGCGCGATGGAGACGAGAACCCCGATTATCCGAGTGAAGCATTTCACCGCCGCCTACGATGGCATGGTGCTCCTCAACGACTTGTCGTTCGACGTCTACCGGGGAGAGGTCTTTGTGATCCTA
>JAHFEW010000054.1 GCA_023248215.1 Nitrospira sp. | reverse complement strand
TTCTCCCACAACGGGTTCGGATGCCGCTTGATTTCCTGCCACGGCAGCTTGATGTTGCGCACATGCTTGTCGTCATGGTGCTGTGCCGTGATGGGAATTCCATAGTCGTCCGGCCGAATGAATGGATTGTTCGAGAAAATCGCATTCGGCAGATACGGGGTACACTCCGGGCCTTCCCGGTGTACGATGAAGTTTTCCCCGTACTCAATGGCTTCCGGCTCGACACGGTAGGTCTCGATCCGTCCTGACCGCGTCCATTGGGGCTTGGACTCGTTGGTCTCTTCCCAGAGCGGATGCCGCGGATAGGTCCGGCCCATGACCATCCAGCCCTTTTCCGACTTCAACATGACGTCGGCGCTGTATCCATAGCAGGTTGCGCTGGCATCCAGCATCCGCTGAGGATAGACATCGACTCGGTTCATGTAGACGAAGTGGAATACGCCACGGAAGCGGGCATCCCCGGTCATTTCAGCCAACTTGGCTGCGACGCCGGCGAAGGTGTCCGCATCGTTGCGGGTGTCGTACAGCGGGCGGATACCACCCTTCCAGATCTGGATCCACGGATTGGACACCGTGCCAGTCATCTCTGGATAGGTGAATTCCATCCATGAGTTACATGCAAACGCCACGTCGGCATGGTTGACGTCCGAGGTCATCTCAATGTCTTGGGTGACGATCATCTCGATGTTCGGATCGACGTTCTTCACCATGTCATAGTGGTGTTTGGCGTTGTTGAGGATGTTCACGTTGGTGACCCAGCGGACTTTGCTGGGGCTCGGCATGTGGGTCTTGCCGGTGAACACCTTCCGTCCGTACTTCGGCGTATTGACGATCAAGGCCGTATCACCGTGGTTCCAGTAACCGACTTCTTCACCATAGTAATACGATCTGGTCTTGATCTCTTTGCCATGGGCGTTCGGATCCAGAGTCAGATTGAACGGATCCTCACCGGTGTGAACCGCGAGTCCCGCGCCTGACCAAGGAACGGCGTTCCAGATACCGGCTTTATAGTTACCGGACCAGGTATGGCAGCCCGTGCCGAATTTGCCGATGTTGCCCGTGATGGTCATCACCAACGCGGCCGCCCGACCCATTTCCGTCATGTGGAAATAGTGACAGACGCCTTCGCCGTTGTGCATCGCGGCTGGCTTGATCGTGCCCGAATCACGCGCCCAACGGACCAGCAGGTCTTTCGGCGCACGGGTGATTTGGTGCGTGGTGTCCAGGTCATAGTCCTGGAGGTGGACTTGATACATCTGATAGATCGACATCACGTCGATCTCGCGCCCATTGATCAGCTTCACCCGATAGGTGCCGGTCAAGGCTGGATCAATGCCGCTCTCCTTGAAATGGAAGCCGACCTGTTCCCGGTGCAGAGGAACTGCTTTTCCCTTGGCCAGGTCCCAGACCATCATGCCGCCGAGCCGTTCGATTTGCTCGGGCTTCAAGGATTGGATGCGTCCCGAATAGCTCTTGGAGAAATCCGGGAACTTATAGTCCGGAATCACATCGCGCGGATCCAGATACTGCAGCGTATCCGTCCGTACGAGCAAGGGCAGGTCGGAAAATTCCTTGATGTAGTCGATGTCCTGAAGATTTTCGTCGAAAATAATCTTACAGGCGCCGAGGAAGTTCGCGCCATCGGTTTCCGGCCGAAGAGGAATCCAGTAATCGGCTCGGTATGCCGTCGGGTTGTACTCCGGCGTAATGACGACGATTCGCGCGCCCCGCTCGATCGACTCGAGCTTCCAGTGCGCTTCCGGCATCTTGTTCTCGACGAAGTTCTTGCCCCAGCTGGTGTTCAGCTTGGAGAAGCGCATGTCGGAGAGGTCGACGTCGCAGTTCTGGGTCCCGTTCCAGAACGGATGGGATGGATCTTGGTCGCCGTGCCAGGTGTAATTGGAATAGTACTTTCCACCTTGCGCCTTATCGGCATCGACTTTGCGAATCCAAGAGTCCAGTAACGGCAGGCATCCGCCGTTGAAGCGGGTGTTCATCATCTTTCCGACGATGCCGAGGACCGGCATGCCGGCTCGGTGCTTGAACGTCCGCACGCCCGCGCCCTTCATCATCTCGATCATTTCCGGAGCATAGCCCTGCTCCCGGAGACGACGCGCGCCGGCTTCACCGCTGTAACGGGTTGCGATGAGAACTGCGGCTTTGGCCACGTAGGTGAACGCGGTATCCCACGACACCCGGTTGAGGTCGTCGAGGAATCGGCTGTCGAATTTATACTTGCGCTTCACATCCGGCGTGAGCTCCGGAGAACCGTCGTCCATCCACTGCTTCCAGCCCTTCCGCATCAACGGACCCTTCAAGCGATAGGGGCCGTATACGCGACGGTGGAAGGTGAATCCCTTTAGGCACATGCGCGGGTTATGGGCAAACGTTCCGCGGTTGCCGTAGAGGTCTTCATAGGTTTGGTGATCATAGTTCTGCTCGACGCGCATCACGACGCCGTTCCTGACGAAAGCCCGGACGCGACAACCGTGAGTGTCGTTCGGTGAGCAGCACCAGGTAAAGGACGAGTCATACCGATACTGGTCGTGATATACACGCTCCCACGACCGGTCCGGATACTCGCCCAGCGGGTTCCCAACCTCGATGACCGGCTGCAGCGCGGTCAACGCGAGGACTTTGTCCGCCACAGCCACGGCCGCGACGGTTCCCGCCGAGATTTTGAGAAACTGTCTCCGTGAAACGGAAACCTGCATAATAGCTACCTCCTTGTGAGGCACATGAGTCCCTCATGCACCTGTTCGTACAACCTCACTGCACTCTCTAGGATGCAATCTTGTCTGATCCTCCCCCTTTCCATGTGTCGAATTGGAAACATTCGTCCCTCGCAATTCGAAATTTGCGAGCGGACATTCGCTCGCGGGAGTAGGAATAATACAATTCACATGCCGTAGACAATGGTAGAGGGGGTCAAGAGCTGGTCACGGACAATCTTGTAAATATTAATAAAATCAGCATTTTATTGAGTGGCCTGTGGTGAGGGGAAGAGAGCTGAAAACCGATGAAAATGAGGGGGTCAGGAACTGCTGACTATGACCAGGATAGATGAGCGCAACTATATGATAAATAAGGAGTAAACTGTGTCTGTAAAGGTGGACGTTCAGGCGAGATGCTATTAAAGTTAATTAAAGCAATGTGTTGTGATGTATCGGCACGGTCAAGTGTCACGATTTGCTGACACTTCTATTTTTCGTCTTTCGTATACCGGCGCATGATCTCATGAAAGTACGAGCGTGGGAGTCCGGCATCTTGGGCAGCATGGGTGACATTGCCTCGGTGGATTGTGAGTTTGGTTGAAATGTACCGCCGATTGAAGGCTTCCAACACCAGTTCTTTGGCCTTCGCATAGGGCAGGTGAAGATAGTCTTCTTCAGCGGATTCTCTCTGTCGTTCGTCGGGAACCGCCAGTAAGCCCGCCACGTCAGCGATGCCGATGCGATCACCTTTCGCCAACATCACGGCCCGTTCCATCACATTACGCAGTTCCCGGACGTTCCCCGGCCAGGGGTAGGCAACAAGCTCGGTGACTGCCGACGGATGGAGATCCTCCACACGTTTCGTAAATTCCTTGGCATAGCGGGCCATAAAGTGACGCGCGAGCACGGGAATGTCTTCCGTTCGTTCACGCAGAGGCGGCACGCGGATCACCATAACATTCAGCCGAAAGAAGAGGTCCTTTCTGAACTCGTTCCGTTTGACCTTTTCTGCCAGGTCCTGATTCGTGGCTGCGATAAAGCGTACGTTGACCTTCCGCTGCTGCGTACTCCCGACGGCACGGACCTCGCCGGCTTCCAGAACGCGCAACAGTTTAGCCTGGAGACTGGCGGGCAGGTCACCGATTTCATCGAGAAAGACGGTGCCGTGGCTTCCGGATTCGATCAAGCCGGTCTTATCGGCCACTGCGCCAGTGAACGCGCCGCGGACGTGGCCGAACAGTTCGCTTTCCACAGTGCCTTCTGAGAAGGTTGTGCAGTCGACGACTTGAAACGGTCCGTCGCAATCGAGGCTCCGCTCGTGAATCGCCTTGGCGATCAACTCCTTGCCCGTGCCCGTTTCCCCGATAATCAGCGTCGTCGAAGGCACTCGGGCGATAGCTTCGATCATGGCCATGACGTTTCTGATGGGGGAACTCACGCCCACCAGATTCTTGAAGGGGATACGGGGAGCTGCGGGCTCATCGGGAGAGGCCTGCGAGAGGATTTCGGACATACGCATGGCCCGATGAATGCGAGCCGCCAGATCCATGGTGTCGTAGGGCTTGACGATGTAGTCGAACGCGCCGTGACGCATGGCGTCAATGACCGTGTCGATCGCATTGACCCAACTGACGATAATGACGGGTATGCGCCGATTCAGGTCCTGGACCCTTCTCAGAAGCTCAATCCCGCTCATGCCCGGCAAGCGAACATCGGCAATGATCAAATCGATCGGTTGTTGCTGTAACCGTGCGAGCGCGCCCTCAGCAGTCGCATTGATCACCACGTCGACTTGTTCGTCCTCATGGCGTGGCAACTCATGCTCGACGGTCCGCAAGAACATGTCCACGTCCCCCGCATCGTCCTCGACAAGCAGAACGGTGAAGGCTTTGTGTTTGCTTCCCGACATCCTCGTCTCCCTCGGCAATCCTTGAAATCCCCTTATGGCAGCGGCTCTCGCCCTTGACCGCACTCATACAAGAGCCATGGAGCCTTGTCTATCAGCATGAGGCGGTCACGTGTGATCCTATCCCTCCCGCTTCTCCATGTGGTCAGGCAGCGTGCTGCAATTTTGGCATGCCAGGTAGGTGTGAAACCAGTCGATATGTGTACATCGATTTCGTTCCGGTCTGATCAATGCTCTTGCGCCATAGGGATCGATCGGGTTCTCAGGACCGGAAGATGTAAACAAGCAGAGCCGTCATCTCACACGATGGCGAGATGCGAGTGCCAGTCCAAGGAGGGCGTGGACCACCCCAGAGCCATCCCATATCTTAGGAGGGGGTGGAATGCAAATCAACTCCGTGACCGAAATGGTCATCGCCTGTTTGTGAGGCGGAACGCAGCGGGTCATTGAAGGTTTTGGAGAAAACGGAATCTTGGGCAAGGCGGACCATTGTGTGGGAGACTCGGGCTCCCCGTTCAGTCACTTCTCGAAAATCAGCATGAGGTAGGCCAGAAACAAGAGGAGGTGGACGGCCCCGAGGAGGACGTTGGTGCGTCTGACGGCGAACGTCAGCATGCTGATGACGAAGGTCAGCATCAGCAGGATCGTATCGACCGTGTCGAGGCCGAGAATGATTGTGGAGCCGGTGAAAAACCCGATGGCGAGCACGGCGGGAATCGTGAGGCTGATACTGGCGAGGACCGATCCGAGCAGAATATTGACGGAGCGTTGTAATTGATTGGCCAGGGCGGCACGGACCGATCCCAGGGATTCAGGTGCCAGCACGAGCACGGCCACCAGCACGCCGCCCAAGGCGGGTGGGGCATGCCACCGACGAAGCGTGTAATCGATCGGCACCGCCACGTGTTCCGAGAGGACGACGAGGGGGAGGAGGTAGGCAATGAGGAGGAGGGTGTGGAACCAGACGGAGGCGCGGGAAGAAGGCTCATGGAGCTGGAGGAGCGCGGCTTTGCGTTTTCCCTGGCTGCGGGGCGCCACAAAATAATCGCGGTGGCGGAGATTCTGAATCGCGAGGAACACGCCGTACAGTCCCACGGACATCACGATCAGAAAGATGGATTGATGGGCAGAATAGGTGGGGCCTGGCGAGGAAATCGTGTAGCTCGGCATCACGAGCCCCAAGACCGCCAGCGGGACGATGACCGCAAGAAAGGCGTTGGCCCCTTGCAGATTGTAGGTCTGTTCGTGATACCGCAAGCCGCCGAGCAACAGCGAAAGCCCGACCATGCCGTTCAGGACGATCATCACGACCGCAAACATGGCATCCCGCGCCAGTGACGCGTTGCCCGAGCCGGTATACATGAAGGCGGTGATCATCATCACTTCGATGCCGGTGACGGACAACGTCAGGATAACGGTGCCCATCGGCTCGCCCAGCCGTGCAGCAAGATGTTCCGCATGGCGAAGCACGGCAAAGGCCGAAAGGATAATTACAAGCAGGAGCCATCCGAGCACGGCGCTCAATCGAACTGGATTCGAGAGATCGCTCAACCACTCATGGCCATAGATGAAGAACAGGCCGGCGGTTCCGACGGGGAGGAGCAGCAGCCATTCGCCAAGGGACCAGTCACGACGATTCATGTTGTTCCGGTTCGGGAAACGCAGCAACGGTGCGCTCTGTTGATCGGATGTCCTGAGGGGCAACATTGTGCGGCATGAACCTTTACGCTGGGGTTAATGCATACGGTCACTCAGGAACTGCCTTTGAGTCCGATGATGCCGAGCACGATACAGAGGAGGGAGATGACTTTGATGGTCGAGGTGGACTCGGCGAAGAGGCCCATGCTGAGCAGGGCTGTGCCGGCCGCTCCGATGCCCGTCCAGACGGCATAGCCTGTTCCCACGGGAATGGTTTTCAGGGCTTGGGCGAGACAGCCAAAACTTGCCGCCATAGCGACCAGCGTACCCGCCGTGGGCCAGAACCGTGTAAACCCTTCTGTATACTTCAACCCGATCGCCCAACAGATTTCGAACAGTCCGGCTACCAACAAGAAGGTCCACGCCATCGTTTCACACTCCTCTGGATTCGTGGTGTAGGACTCTCAGGGGAACGCCATCGTCTGGTTGGAGTCGACAGGCGAATGCCGATGGTCGCCGTGAGGCATAGTACACGATACGTCCCTGAGAGAAACCTCGGCATTTCACTAGGGTGGACACAGACCGGCCGTGGAGCTGAAGCGCGGCACCGTGTCGTGTCCGACGGGTGTGATCGAGAGGTCAAACTGCGGCCCGACTTTCGGGGGAAGTCGGGCTGTCGAGGGGGCGGTCGAACCATCGATACAGCACCGGCAGGACAATCAAGGTCAGCAGGGTGGAGCTGACGAGCCCTCCGATCACCACGATGGCCAGGGGGCGTTGCACCTCCGATCCGATGCCGTGTGACAGCGCCAGCGGAAGCAAGCCGAGAAGCGCGACCACTGCCGTCATTAAGACCGGGCGCAACCGGAGGGAGCAGCCGGTGACGACGGCCTCATCGCCATCCATCCCTTCCTCGCGGAGTTTGTTGATGTAGGAGACCAGGACGATGCCGTTGAGGACGGCGACGCCGAAGAGGTTGATGAATCCCACCGAGGCCGGCACGCTGAGGTATTCGCCGGTGAGCCACAAGGCGGCAATCCCGCCGATCAACGCAAACGGCAGGTTCAAGATGATCAAGGCGGCGTGACGCAGGGAATTGAACGAGGAGAACAAGATCAGGAAAATGACGCCGATCGTAATCGGCACGATGATCTTCAGGCGCGCCATGGCCCGCTGCATGTTTTCGAACGAACCGCCCCAGAGCAGACGATAGCCTGTGGGCAGCGGTACCTGGCGGTCGATTTTGGCCTGGGCTTCGCGCACGATGCTTTCAATGTCGCGTCCGAACGTATTGAAGCCGACATAGATCCGTCGTTGCAGACCTTCGCGGCTGATCAGGGCCGGGCCTTCCCGCAATTCGACCTTGGCGATGTCCCCCAGCGGAATCAGCGCGCCGGCCGCGGTGGTAATGAGAATATTCCCGATGGTGTCGACGCTATCGCGGTATTGTTCCGGATAACGCAGGATCAGATCGAACCGGCGTTGGCCTTCATAGACGCGTGTCGCCGCTTCGGCGCCGATGGCCGTCGTGATGATTTCGCGGATGTGGGCGACATTGATTCCATGGCGGGCGATCTTGCCGCGATCGATATCGATGGTCAAATAGGATTGTCCAAAGAGTTGCTCCACACGGACATCTTTCACGCCCTGGATGCCGTTCATGATGCCGTGGATTTTGTCGGCAGTGCTTCGCAGAACATCCAGGTCTTCGCCGATCACCTTGACGGTCGCTTCCGAACGGACTCCCGAAACCAGTTCGTCCACGCGTTGCTGGATCGGTTGGCTGATGAGGAAGTTGGCGCCGGGAATCTGTTGCAACCGGCGGCGAATGGCATCATCGAGTTGCGATTTCGTGCTGGCGGTCTTCCACTGGTCCATCGGATAGAGCGACACGACGGGATCGCTGGCGTTGGGCTCCTGAGGATCGTTGCCCAATTCGGTGCGCCCGATTTTCGAGACCACCATGCGAGCTTCCGGAAACTCCAGCACCGCTCGTTGCATGTGTTTCTCGATCTCGATGGATTTCTCCAGGGAAATACCGGGAAGCCGAATTGTTTGGGGCGTCACCGACCCCTCGTTCAAGATGGGAATGAACTCGCCCCCAAGGAACGGAAACAGCGCCAGACTGGCTGCCAGGAGTCCCACTGCCGCAGCGAGGACGGTCGTGCGATGCCCGAGCGCCCACCCGAGGGCCGGCAAGTAGCCGCGCTTGATCCAGCGCAGGAGAAAGGTGTCTTCCTCACGGGCATCTTTCAACACCAAGGAACACAAGACGGGGGACAGGGTCAGGGAGAGGAGCAAGGAAATCAGCAGGGCGATGATGATGGTATAGGCCAGCGGTTGAAACATTTTTCCTTCCATGCCCTGGAGGGAGAGAATCGGGAAAAACACAATAATGATGATCAGAATACCGAAGACGACAGGCTGCCCCACTTCCATCGCGGCCTGCAGAATCAAGGAGGTCTTGCCGGTCGACGAGCCGCGATGTTCGGACAAGTGGCGGTACACGTTCTCCACCACCACCACGGAGCCGTCCACCATCATGCCGATGGCGATGACCAGTCCTCCCAGAGACATCAGATTCGCGGTCAGCCCGATACGATCCATCACGATAAAGGTGGCGAGCGGAGTGAGGATGAGGGTGGCGGTGACGATGAGGGCGCTACGGACGTTGCCGAGGAAGAGAAACAGAATCACGACGACGAGGACTACCCCCTCGATCATGGCCTTATAGACCGTGTTGAGAGCGGAGGTGATCAGCTCGATGCGGTCATAGAAAGGGACGATGCGGAGTCCGCCGGGGAGCAGTTTGTTCTGGTGAATGTCGTCGATCTTGGTCTTGACGGCCTGCACAACATCACGGGCGTTCCCGCCGCGGAGCATGAGGACGATTCCGGTGACGACTTCGTGTTTGCCGTTGATGACGGCTGCTCCGTGACGGATGGCATGGCCGACGCGCACCTCGGCCACGTCCCGCACAAAGACGGGTGTGCCGCCGACCTCTTTCACGACGATCTGTTCGATGTCCGCCAGGGTCTTGATGAGCCCGACGCCGCGTACGATAAATCGCTCGGCATTTTTTTCCAGAATGTTGCCGCCGGCATTGGCATTATTCTGTTCGACTGCCCTGAAGACGTCGTGCAGCGCGAGATTATATTTGCGCAGGAGGCCGGGCTCCACCATGACCTGGAACTCTTTGACGAAGCCCCCCAACGAGTTCACATCTACAACATCCGGCAGGCCCTTCAACAGCGGGCGAATCAGCCAGTCTTGGAGCGTGCGTCGAGCCATCAGCTCGGATTCTGCCATCGTCGTGCCTTCGACGTCGTCTTGCGGGCCCTTCAAGAAATATTGAAACACCTCCCCCAGTCCCGTGGTATTGGGGACCAATTGGGAAAGGGACCCCGGTGGCAGCTGTTCTTGCACCTCCAGGATGCGTTCCAACACCACTTGGCGTGCCAGGTAGATATCGACGTTGTCCTCGAAAATCACGTCGATCATAGAGAGGCCGACCTTGGAGAGGGAACGCACCTCGACTAGCCCTGGCGAACCGGTCAGTTGGAGTTCGAGGGGGAACGTCACGAACCGTTCGATTTCTTCTGGAGACAGCCCCGGCGCTTTGGTCACGACCTGGACCAGGACCGTGGTGACGTCGGGAAAGGCATCGATGGGAATGGTCTGAAACGAGTAGATGCCTCCGAGGGCAAGGGCGAGGGCCAGGACGACCACCAAGACTCGTTGGCGAAGAGAGATCTGCAGCAGCGAGGATAACATGCAGTTAGATCTGCGACCCGAACAACTCGGACTTGAGCACGAACGAACCCTTGACGACGACCGGGTCCTGTTCCTGGATTCCGGCAAGCACCTTGATCTGCTTCCCATTCGATTCGCCGAGTTGGACGTCGCGCACTTCGAAGAGTTCCGGCTCGCGCTGGACGAAGACGAACTGACGATCACGGTCGCGCTGCACGGCGGATTCGGGCAGGAGGAGGACATTCGGTTCCGGTTCGGAATAGACGCGGACCGTGGCATACATTTCCGGTTTCAGCTTGCGTTCAGAGTTGGGCAACGCGAGGCGCAGTCGCATGGTGCGGGTAGCCGGCTCGAGCACGTCTCCGACATAGGTGATGCGCCCTTGAAAGACCTGTCCCGGATAGGCGGACACATGCACCTCCACCGACTGGCCGGTTCCCGTTTGGTCGGCACGGATGTAGGGGATATCCTTCTCGGGAATTTTGGCGGTCACCCAGACTTCGGACAGATCGGCGACGACGAACAGTTTTTCCGTCGTCTCCACGACTTCACCCTTGGTCAGGTTACGGACGATAACCCGCCCGTCGAACGGGGCCACAACCGGGACATGTGAGCGGATCGTATGGTTGCGATCCAAGTTCCGCAGGTCTTCCTCGGTCAGGCCTAGGAGCAGCAGCCGGTCCCGCGTCTCCCGCTGCTCGGCGCGAAGGCTGATCATTTCCCCCTCACGCCGTTGCAATTCAGCCAGCCCGATGACTTTCTCCTTGAGGAGAAGCTCGGCCCGCCGAAAGGCCCGGTCGGCGACGTTCAGTCTGGCCGTCGCCTTCAGGTAGGCCGATTGAGCCATCCCCAGGTCGCTGCTATAGAGGAGGGCGAGGAGGGCCCCCGACTTCACTTCCCTGCCGAGGTCTGCATAGACATCAATCACCCGGCCGCGCACGAGCGTTGTGATTTCGGCCAAGGCATGTTCATTCGGTTCGACCGTGCCGGGAAAATCACGAAAGGTGCGAAACTCGCCCCGCGTGACCGGTTGGACGACAATCCCCGCCGTCTTGAGCTTTTCGGCGGTCAGCCGCACTAGCCCACTGTCGGACGAGACCGGGGTCGGGTTGGCCCCCGTGGCATTGGGAGGCGGCCCTTCGCATCCGGAGGAGGCGGACAGACCGATCACTCCGAGCAGGACCATTACGGCGAACGTCCGAGGATGGCTCTGCCGGAACGGGTCTGACTGCGTGGAGATCGGTTCGTTCCGCTGCATTATAAAGCGCCTCCCACAGCGCGTTCCAAGAGCGCGAGTGACATCGAGAGATCAAATTGGGCCTGAGCGTAGTCTAACAAAATTTGGCGCTGCACGCGTTGCGCGTCGAGCACTTCGATGAGGCTGGAGGCGCCTTGCTGGAAACTGAACTTCGCAATTCGCAGCGCTTCGTCGGCCTGTTTCAACAACCCCTTCTCATATACCTCGATCATATCTGCGGTGGTTTTCGCATCCTGAAAATGTTGGCTGACGTTCCGGATCAATTCATTCCGCGCGCGGAGAAATTCGGCCTCGCCCTTCCGTTTGCTGCCGAAAGCCGCCATGATTTCTCCCTGTCGCCGGTCCCAGATGGGAGTCGGGAACGTCAGACCGCCTTGAAAGGCTTCTCGACCGATCTCCCGCCAGTAACTGCCTCCGATGGTGATGTTGGGAATCCGAGCTTGACGTTCGAATTCCAAGCTATGGTCGGCCTGTTCGACGAATTTTGTGAGGCGTAGGATGGTCGGATGCTGGGTGAGGGCACGTTCGGTCAGGATGTCGATGCCGAAGCCGGGTCCCACGCGGTGAAGCTGACCGTCGATGGCATAGGAGGGGCCGAGCGAGCCGGCCGTCAGGGTATCGAGCATCACGCGATTGACGCGCACGCGATTGGCGGCTCTGGTCACCGATTGGTTGGCCTTGAGCACCTCCACGCCGGATCGGATGGCTTCGAATTGCGGACTCTCTCCTAAACGCACCCTGGTCCGAACGGCCTTATCCACATCTTCCACCGTGGCCAGATTTTGTTGCGCGAGAGTCAGCGCGCGCTGCGCCAGGAGCAGGTCGTAGAATGCGACCTTGACGTCGGCGACCAGATTTAAGCGGGTTTCTGCCAGTCCGGCCGAGGCGCTCGCCACCCCGGCTTCTGTTGCTCGTTGGCGAGCCGCACGTTTCGACGGCCACTCGATCGGCTGTCCCACGGTCAGGTTGAATTCTGTAAGCGACTGTCGCGCGGCGGCATCGAATTGTCCCATATCTCGGATGTTGCCTCGTCCGCTGTGAGCGCTGACCGAAGGATTGAGGTACGTGTAGGCGGCGACCTGGTGTCCGCGGGTCTGCTCGATGGTCCCTTCTGCGCTGGCGACCGTGGGGTTGTTTGTCAATGCAAGGTTCAGCACAGATTCCAGTGAAAAGGTGGGTTCGGGTGCCGCGGGGGTCGGTGTGCTTGAGGGTGAAGCTGCCAGTCCCAGGGTGGGATTCGATAGCACCGCACAGAGCAACGTACGTCGGGCGAAGGTTGTGAGGCATGGGCTCCACTGAATGAGCCGATGGCGAAGAACTGTGATCGCTCCAGGCCACCGAGCGTTGTGGTCTATGCAGGCTCCCGTCTGCGGTAGCGGACTTTTAATGGATCGTTGTCGATTCGTGTGGTTCACCATGGCATCCCTCCATCCACAACATCTTTGGTCACCGCTGTAGGGTCCGAGCAACGTAGCAGCTTCAGCGGATCAAGTCGACCAAGCGTCATGACGGCATTTCCCGCATCGTGACCAGTGATGGACGCCAGGTCAGTGGTTCACCGAGTGAACAGCGTGTGTAGTTTAGGAGGGATATCCCAATGACCCGCGATGAAGCGAATCCATCACTGTACGGCTCGGCGGAGCTGACTTGGCGAAAAAGTTATCCGATGCATCCGAATGCGTGAGGCGATCCTTGCTACACACAGGTTCCTGCTGGTGGGGAACGGTGCGGAGTAGTCCTTTGTGGATGTCGTGCGATGGCGTGCTCTGCGATTACCCAAATTGGATCAGCGGCTTGCGGGTTCGTGTCTGATGCATGTGAGGTTTTGGGCGAACAATTTGGTGTTGAGCAATCAGCCTGTCTACGATGGCACCGCAGATCACGCATCGCCAGCCCGTAAAACTGACGGGGTTCGTATCGGCATGCAGGTCGACGAAGGTCTCTTGCACCATGAGGTTCCGGCATCGAGGGCATCCCATTATCTCGCCTCGCTAACTGGTCGATGAAGCCAGGTCCGCGCCTGTCACGATCAGAGGTCTTGCGTGAGCTGGCAATAAAATTGATCACACTGAGGGCAGTACCCTTTGGAAAAGGTAAGATCATGCGGCTTCAAATCGTATTTCTGCAAGAACGCCGGCAGATCGGCCCAAACCGCGGAGAGGCGCCTGTCAGCCCCATCATCCCGAACGCGCCAACAAAATTGACATTGTGTGGCTGTGGGGTCCATCGTCCACACCTCCTTCGACGGTGCCGGGACAGCATGACGCGCGTGCATTGTGTGCGGGGCAACATATGGTATGGAGAGTAGCGAGACGACGGTCGGGCTGACAACTAGGTACTATCCTAGGTTGGACGAAAATTGTTGCGAGGGGGCCGGGGCGGGAAAGGGTATGTCGGGCTGCGCCAAACGATGGCCGGCAGGCCGCTAGGCCGACGTCAGCCCGTGTGCAAGCGCGTATTTGGTCAGTTCGGCCGTGGTGTGGAGATCGAGATGGAACATGATCTGCGCCTTGTGAAACTCCACCGTCTTTGGAGAGATATTCAGCAGCGCGGCGATTTCCTTGATGGTCCGTCCTTCCGCGACGAGCTGCAGCACTTCCCGCTGACGCGGCGTCAGTTCCTGCCGTTGCGCGAACAGGGCCGCACGTCCTTCGGACAGGGAGGTGACTAAATCCCGCGTCAGCAGGGCGGTGACGAAATACTGTCCTTTCAGGACCGAGTCGATGGCCTGGTCCAATTCCCTGGCAGCGGACCGCTTGAGCAGGTACGCTGATGCGCCCGCTTTGAACGCTTCACTCACATAGGCTGGGTCCGCATGCATGGTGACGAAGATAAGTTTGACCTCGGGCAGCGCTTTTTTCACCTGCCGCGCCGCATCGATGCCGTTCAGGAGCGGCATCGAGATATCCAGTAGGATCAAATCGGGGCGTAAGCGCGTGGCGGCGTCGACCAAGGCGCGACCGTCCTCGACCGCTCCCACCACTTCGCAGCGTTGCTCCACGATTCGCCGGAAGCCTTCCAGCACCAGCGTATGGTCGTCGGCCAGCAGGACGCGGGGTATTGTCATGCGGGAACCTCCGCGTAGGGCACGCTGATATACAGGTGGGTCCCCTGCTGCGGGGTCGAGTCGATCGTGACCGTGCCCTGCACCAGCCGCACGCGTTCCGTCATGCTGACCAGTCCGAGGCCGCGATAGCCGTCGATCACGCTCTGCGTATCGAAACCGACCCCGTTATCCTGCACGTGGAGAGTGACGGTCTCAGCGGTGGACGAGAGGGATACCATCACCCGCGTGGCCCGCGCATGTTTCACCACATTGGCCAGGCATTCTTGAGCGATGCGATACAGGCACGTTGACACCTTCTGGGGCAGGGGCGGAGGCGCCGGATAGGCTTCAAACATGCCCTGGAGGTTCGAACGGGCGGCACAGTCATCGACCAGGCGCTGCAGTGCGACGGTGAGTCCCAGGTCGTCGAGAATCGACGGATGAAACTGATATGCCAAATGGCGAACATCATCCGACAGCTCGGTCAGGCGGTCCTGGATCGAACGCAACTCCTTGCTGCACGCGGTCGCGGAGGTCGGAAGACTGGTATCCAACGATTCGACTTGGACGACCAGCATAGCCAGCCGCTGATTGATGTCGTCGTGAAGATCCCTGGAGATGCGTCGACGCTCTTCTTCCTGGGCCGTGAGCAGTCGGGCGGCCAAATCTTGCAGCTCTTGCCGACTGGTGGCGAGCGCGTGCTCGCTGGTGCGGAGAGACTGTTCTGTCTCGACGTGTTCGGAGATTTCGTTCAACAGCGTTCGGTTCACATCGGCGAGTTCCTTGGTGCGGGTGGCGACCCGATCCTCCAATTCGTTTTTGGTCTGACGCAGGTGGATCTCCGCCTGGTGCCGCTGCCGTAGCAGCATGGCCGAGGCCCAGACAATGGTCAAACTGAGGGTGCGATTGGTCACACCGACCCATAAGGGAATGCTGTCGTGGTGGGGGCCCAGCACGGCTCCCGCGATGAGGAGCCCTGTGGTGCCGGCGGCGGTGAGCATGGGGAGTCGCGGATTGGACGAGGCCGAGGCCAGCAGCACGACCCCGGCATACAGCACCCCATTTGCCACCCCCAGCGGCATGAAGAGATCGAGCACAAAGAGCCCGCCGCTCAATCCGGCTACGACCGGGAGAACCCACCGGCTAAGAGTGTCGGTCATGAGGCACCTGATCCATTGTGTAATTATCCACCCCTGACGGACGCGGTTCAATCCGGGAATCGGGCGGATGCCGCGGACAGGGTTATTCCTGCTCCATCTGTTTCTTGAGCCGGCGATCCAAGGCAAATCGCGTCAAGCCGAGATGTTTGGCGGCAAGCGTCTTGTTGTGGTCCGAGAGGCGCACGACTTCCTCGATAAGAGCGGACTCGATATCCGCCAGCGTCTGCTGGCCGAGGACCATCTCGATGCGCAGCGAGGGGTGGGCGCCCTGGGCCATGGCCACGGCGATATGCGGAGCCTGGTCACGGAGTTCCCGTGGCAGGCAGCCGGCGGTCAAGGTCTTGTCATGAGAGAGGATCATGGCGCGTTCAATGATGTTGTGGAGTTCGCGGATGTTGCCGGGATAGCTGTACCGTTGGAGCAGCTCTTGCGCCTCGGGCTCGATGTCAACGACCTCTTTCCCGAATTCTTTCCCGAACCGTAGCACTGCTTGCATGCAGAGCGGTAACACGTCTTCCGTGCGCACGCGTAGGGGCGGGAGTTCGAAGGTGACCACGTTCAAGCGGAAATAGAGATCCTCGCGAAAGGTTCCTCGCGCGGTTTCCTTCTTGAGGTCGCGATTGGTCGCGGTCATCAAGCGGAAATCGACCGAGAGGTCTTCCGTGCCCCCCAGGCGCCGAAACGTTCGCTCTTGCAATACCCGGAGCAGTTTGGCTTGCATGATCGGGTCCAGATCGCCGATTTCGTCGAGAAATAAGGTGCCGCCCTCGGCTTTTTCAAGCAGCCCGCGCTTGCGCTGGTGCGCGCCGGTAAAGGCGCCGCGCTCGAACCCGAACAGCTCGCTTTCGAATAGCTCCTTCGGAATGGCGGTGCAATTGACGGCGACAAAGGGGCCCGTCGCGCGCGGGCTGTTGCAATGGATGACCCGCGCGAGGAATTCTTTGCCGGTACCGGTCTCGCCCTGGAGCAATACCGTCGATTTGGCGTTCTGCGCCACGTCGCGAACCTGGCCAAGCAACAGTTGCATAGCGGGACTGCGCGCGTCGATGTTCGAGAGCGCGTAGGGACTGTTCTGGTCTTCGAGCGAAAATTCAACTCGCTGGCGAAGCGCGAGGAATTCGAGGGCGCGATCGACGACGGGATCGACGCTAGAGAGGTCTACCGATTTGATCAGAAAGTCATAGGCGCCCAGCCGCATCGCTTCGACGGCATCTTCCACCGTGCCGTATGCGGTTAATATGATGATCAGAGTCTGGGGAGCGATCGGACGGATCTGCCGGAGCGCCTCTAATCCCCCCATGCCCGGCATCTTCAAATCCAATAGGATCAGGTCGGGCACCTGCTGCGTGACCGCCCTGATCAAATCCTCGCCCGATTCGAAGCCGGTGACGGCGTGTTGGCGTCGCGAGAGGCGTTTGACGATGGCGGTGCGAATGGCTGGTTCGTCATCCGTGACGTAGATCGTGGCCCGCATGGTTCCCCTCTCTCTGCATAGATTGTGGCTGTTGTCGTAAGGGGCACCAGACTCGAACGGTAGTGCCGCTTCCTGATTCACTTTCCAGCGCCATGTCTCCGCCGTGCGCATCGAGAATGTTCCGGCAGATCGCGAGCCCCAATCCTGTTCCCCGCGGCTTGCCGCTGGTGAAGAACGGTTCGAACACATGCGGCAGGTGGGCCGGACTGATCCCGCTTCCCTGATCCGTCACCGCGATCTCCAGGCCCGGTTCCACACCGTGTGCGAGCTGGGCGAGGGTGACGGTAATGGGTTTGCCCAGCGGAGTGGCTTCGATCGCATTCTGAATCACATTGAGCAGCACCTGTTTGAATTGATCGCGATCGGCCTGGATCGTGTAGGGGGCCGCCGGCGCCGAGAGGATGATCGCTGCCTGCTTGCGCATAAGGGGCTCATCCAACACCTTGGTGACTTCGTGCACGAGTTGTACCATATCGAAGGCGAGCGCCACGATTTCGCGGGGGCGGGCATAGTCGATGATTTGATTGACGATACGGTCGAGACGTTTGGTCTCCTGCAGAATGACCTCAAGATCGGGGCGTCGCCCATCGCTCGGATCGGTGTCGTCGAGCAAGAGGGAGGTCGTCGAGCCGATCCCGACGAGGGGATTTCTAATTTCGTGCGCGATGCCCGCGGCGACCTGCCCGAGCGTGGCGAGCCGTTCGGCCCGGCGCAGGCGTGTCTGCATGAGATCGAGGACGGTGATATCCACGTTGAACCCCTGGTACATCACGACCTGCCCCGAATGGTCTCGAATCGGGATACGTCGGCTCAAGACTTTTCGGACGGTGCCGTCCGCATGGAGAAACCGGAAGACCGTTTCATAGGGCCGCCCGTCCGCCACCGCCTCCGAAAATTCCATGACCACCCGTTCTCGGTCCTCCGGGTGAATGGCGCGTCGGACGGCATCCGGATCTTTTTCTTCCCTGGGGTCGAGTCCTGCGAGGAGGCTGTTGTACCGATTGCTGAAGACGAGGGTCATCCCGCGAGTGGTGAAAATGCCGAAGGGGGCATGGTCGACGATACTCCGATACTTGGCTTCTGAACCGGCCAAGTCTTGGTTGAGTTGTCGCAAGTTGGCCTCCGACTGTTCCACCGCGGCGATGTGGGAATGAATGGCTGAACTCATGGCATGGATGACGCGCGACAGATTCCCGATTTCGTCCGTCCCGGTCATGACGGGAACCTGGGGAATGGGGTTGGTGTCGGACGCCACCACGGCTTTGGCCAGGCGTTCGAGCGGAGTCGTGATGGAGTGGGCGATGAGGTGCAACGCCGCCACCATGCAGATCAATGCGAAGAGGCCGCCACCCAGAATGATCATCAACATGGTGTCGCGATCTTGAGCGAGTTTTGCCAGTCGACTGTTCAGAGCGGCTTGCACGAGATGCTCAAATCGGCCCATTTCCTGTCGGATCTTCATCATCAGCGCCCGGCCCTTGCCCTCCTCGATGTACAGTCGCGCGTCATTGGTATGCTCGGCTTTCACGGCCTCGATCAACACTTCTTTTTCCTCAATGAACTGCCTGACCAATTGTTGAATGGAGGCGATGAGTGCCTGTTGATCCTCATATTGGGAGACTTTGGCTTCCAGAGTACGCCCGAGGTTCAACACGTGGTCTTGAGCGGTTCGATAGGGAAACAAATAGTGTTCTTGGCTTGTTAAAACAAAGCCTCTGAATCCGGTTTCGAGGTCGACGATCAGCCGGAGGTACTCGGAGGCCAGCCGCTGGGAATAGTAAATGTCGTTCAGTTGCCCTTCGTCGTCGGAGAAGGTCTCGACGCTACGGTACGTCAAGACGCTGAGGATGAGGACCGTTAGCGCAGGAATAACCGACGCAAGAAACAGCTTGCGGGCGATGGGCAGATTGCTCAGCAGGTCACTCACGAGGGCTCTCAGTCTCCGAAGACATCGTAGTCTTCACCGCCGTCCATGTGCAACCACGTTGCCTGATAGGCGCGACGGGACACATGCAGGCAATTCAGCTTGCCACATAACATCGACCTTTCTTTCGTACAGCGGCCGGGCCCTCTAAGGTTTTTGTGCCTTGAGCGATTTCGCACTGTGCGCTTGTGCGATCCCGCCCCTATTCAGACAGTCGATCAGTGCTCGTGCCTGTCGGAAAATTCGCTCAGGGAGAGGGGAATAAGGTCCTCTCTCGAACTTCGAGATGAGCGAATGTGCGATCCGTTGTGAGGCATGTGGTTTGCTCAAGTAGTAGGGGGGGCGAGGGTCTCATTCGCCAGGACCGGCAGATCGCAAGGCGTGCTTCGAGCGGTTCACAAGGAGGATGCGATGGACTATGTGAAGCCATACGGCGTGGTGGACAGTATGGTGGCTGGCGCGGCATTGAAGCTGAGTTTGCCGCCACGTCAGTTGTTGCTTCGTGGCATGTTGGCCGGCGCCTATCTGGGCATCGGAACGAGCATGGCGGTGACAGTCGCCGTCGAAACTGGGTATTGGATTGTCGGGAGTCTGCTCTTCCCGTTCGGATTGGCCCTGGCCATTCTGCTCGGGGCGGAAATCATCACCGGAAGTTTCGCCCTCCTGCCCTGCGCGGCGGTCGCGGGCCAGAAAAACGCCGGTCTTCGCCAGGTCTTTGCGAATTGGGGCTGGGTCTTCCTCGGCAATCTCTTGGGGAGCACCTTGTATGCGGGACTGTTTGCGATTGCCCTGACCACTGCCGGAGACGCGCAGATCAATGCGGTCGGTACCAAGCTGATTGCGATCGCCGAAGCGAAAACCAACTACTATGCGTCGCATGGCACTGCCGGCCTCCTCGCGGCCTTCACCAAAGGGATGCTCTGTAACTGGATGGTCAGCCTGGCGGTCGTCGCGGCATTTATGTCGACGTCCTTCTCCGGGAAAATCCTCGCCATCTGGGGTCCCACCTTGCTGTTCTTTTCTCAAGGATTCGAGCATGCGGTCGTCAATATGTTCCTGATTCCCGTCGGCATGGTGCTGGGCGCGAATGTCAGTGTCTCGACCTGGTGGCTCTGGAATCAGATTCCGGTGACGTTGGGAAATTTGGTCGGGGGAATGCTGTTTACCGGATTGGCGATTTACGCGGCGCATCATGTCGCTGCGCCCGCACCGGCGCAGCCTGTCCCGGCGGCGGTGCCCGCCCAACCGGCGAATTCCGGGTCCGACCAACCGGGCTATTCTCCCTCGTATTGAGTCATGGAGTTCGGCGATGGCGGCTGTGTATCTCAGGCGGTTGCATGGATGGCGATTCGTGCTCTTCAATGCCGTACTCGGTTTGGCGCACATCGTCGTGCTGTTCAACGCCGGTTCCTACATCGCCCTCTTGCCGCACGTGTCGGGCGATCTGGGCGGGGTGCTGCCCAGTTTTCTCACCTGGGCGCAAACCGACTTCATGGTCGGGTTGGCCCTGGGCTTTCCTCTCGCGCGATACCTGTCGGGACGAATCGGCGATTACCGCCTTCTGATCGCGGCATTCATGGTGTACAGCGTGGCGTCGTATCTGTGCGGCGACAGTCGAACACTCGCGCAATTCGTTCCCGCTCGCATCGTACAGGGCATTGCCGGTGGCATTACCCTGCCGCTGGCCCAATCGATGTTGCTCAACGAGTATCCCAAGCGGTTGAAGGCAGTGGCGCTCACCGTGTGGGGGCTGTTCAGCATTACGCCCTTCACCATCGGAATGCCGGTGGGGGGCTATATCGCCTATATGCTTGGATGGCGCTTTCTGTTCTATCTGGATTTTGTGCTGACGCTCGTTATTGTCGGTACGCTGGGGGCGTTGCTGTACGGTCGAGGTTTTCGACGCCGGTACTCCCGCTTCGACCTGGTCGGGTTTGTGCTGCTGGCCGTCTTGCTCTTGGGGCTTCAGACGTTGCTCAACATGGGCAACGATTTCGATTGGTTGGATTCACCGTTTCTCCAGGCCATCGCGGTGGTCCTTCTCGTGGCGTTTCCCTGTTTCATCATTTGGGAACTCGGGGAGCGGCATCCGACGCTGGATCTTCGACTGTTCATGCATCGCAATTTTGTGATCGGCCTCATCAGCCTGACACTCGGGTTTTTCTCGATACAGGGATTGTTGTCGCTCTTGATCGTGCAGATCCAGCTGATTCTCGGATATTCGTCGAAGCTGGCTGGTTTGGCGCTGCTGCCGCTGGTGTTGCTGGGCGCGCCTGCCATCGCGGTCATGCACATACTGTGCAAGTACATCGATGCACGCTGGCTGATTTGTTTGAACAGTCTGGGGTTTGCCTGGACCTTTTATTGGCTTGGATTATATGACCATCCCCATTCCTATGAGGAGCTCTTCTGGCCGATGCTCGTGGAAGGAGTATTTTTGGGATCGTTCTTTACGCCCGTGACAGTGTTGATCCTGCATGGCCTGTCCGGTCCGTTGGTGATGCGCGCGGCCGAGGTCGCCAATCTGTTACGTGTCGCCGCCGGCGCATTCGGGATCACATTCCAAGGCATTGTGCTGTTTCGTCGCATCCACTTCCATCAATTGCATTTGGCCGATCACTTTGGAGGACGGCAGTCGATCTCGTTCGACCCGATGGGGCAGTTGGCGACCAAACTGGGGGCGGCAGGATTGTCTCCGTCCGAAGTCCAAGCCAAGCTTGGACTCTTGATTAAGCAAGAGGCGGCGATTCTCGGCCTCAACGATGCCTTTTTCGTCGCCAGTTTTCTGTTCATCGGTTTGGGCATTTTCGTGTGGTTCGCTCATCCGACGCACTTGCCGTTAGCGCCGACTCCAGCCGAGGACCTGCTGGAGAGGCGCGCTGAAGCATTGATTGAGGAGGTGCCATGATATCGCGTTCAACGACGGCGCGCCGGCTGCGGATCAGTCTCGGGATCGGCTGCGCGCTGTTCTTCGGCAGCTGTGCCTGGATCCCGAAAGGCGATCCGCCGGCGCAATATCTCGAACCGCCTGAAATGACAGAGACGCTGGCCGAGGTGACGAGCCGGCTCCAGAAATGGCCGGAGGACCGCTGGTGGGAACAGTTCGGTAATTCGGAACTGAACGGGCTGATCGAGCAGGCGCTCAAGGATAACCCCGGATTGAAACATGCGTCCGCCCGGCTGCGGCAGGCGCAATCACTCGTGAAGGTGGAAGGCGCGCGGCTGTTGCCGTTTCTCGAAGCCGACGCCTCGCTGACCTATGAGCGCATTTCGCAGCACGGCGTGTTTGCGGCCCTGAATCCGGAAGTGGCTGGAATCAGGATCATGTACGGGATTATCAACCCGTTGAGCTTCCGGTACGAATTCGATTTTTGGGGAAAGAACCGGGCCATGCTGGAAGCATCCTTGGGGCATGCGGCGGCCGAAGAGGCGGAAACAGCCGAAGTGCGCCTGCGCTTGACCACTGGCATTGCGCGCGCGTACTTCCGAGGACAGGCCCTCCAGCAGCAACTCAATATTGTGAAAACCATTGTCGGCATCCGCCGTGATCTCAAAACGCTTGCGGAGACGCGGTTTCGCCTCGGCCTGGATAATGACCAGCCGGTAAAAATTGCGGTGGCGGACTATGAAGCGGCGTTCAAGCGACAAGCTGCGATCCGCGATCAGCTCGATGTGCAGCGCCATTTGCTCGCACGCTTAGCCGGTAAGGGACCCGACGAGGCCGCCCATCTGTTTGCGAAACCGATGGTAATCATCCCCAATCAGATTGCGGCACCCGATCATCTGTCGATGGGTCTGCTGGTCCATCGGCCCGATCTGGCCTCTGCACTCTACCGCGCTCACGCCGCATCGCGATTGGTCAGAGTGGCCACGACCCAGTTCTATCCCACGATCGATCTGACTGGGTTCGTGGGGTTCAATGCACTGACGTTGGCCAAGGGCACCGACAAGTTAGCCAATTTCCTCTTTAGCGGACAAAGCTTCACCTATGGACTGGCGCCTGGGCTGCGCATGCCCTGGTTTGAAGGCGGTCGACTTCGAGGTGAATTGGGTGCGCAACGTGCGGAATATGACGCAGCGGTGGAGCTGTACAATGAGACGTTGCTGGACGCGATGCGGGAAGTGGCCGACAGCTTGAGTGCATGGCAAACGACCAGCGAGATCATGGCATCACACAAGCGTTTGGTGGCCTCTTTGGGTGATGACTGGCGCTTGGCAAAGGTACGACTCGTCAACGGTCTCGACGATGATCGCGAGGTGCTACGCCATCGGCATCCGGTACTGGAACAAGAATATGCGTTGAGAGCATTAGAGAGCGACCAACTGGTTGCGGCGGTCGATCTCATCGAATCGCTGGGCGGCGGCTATCACAACCCAGATATTGAAAAACGACCGAAACAAAACCCGAGCTAAACCTATGACGACCACAACTGCAGATATGTCCCATGCTCCCCAATCCCCCGATGCACCCCAACCGGCGGGTCCCTATCGCATCCATCCGAAGGCCATTCGCGCGCGCCGGAATCGCCGATTACTCGTGGTGGCCGCGCTGGTCTTGGTTGCCACGGTCGGGTATCTGGTGTACTGGTGGACCCACGACCGGTTTTGGGTGCGAACCGACAACGCCTATGTCACGGGTAACCTGGTCCCGGTGGCGGCGCAAGCCTCCGGCATCGTGACACAGGTCTTGGCCGAAGAGACACAGTTTGTGAATCGAGGTGACTTGATGATTCGCCTGGATGAGCATCAAGCCTATGCCGCCTTGGGAAGAGCCCGTGGACGGTTGGGCGAGGAAGTCCGGCGTATTGCCGCACTGTTTATTAATCGGAAACAACTGGCGGAGAAATTGCGCTCGCGCACCGCCCGGCTGAATTCGGCCGAGCATGACATGGAACGGTATCAAAGGGCCTCTCCGAGCGGCGCGATTTCCAAACAAATCTTGCAAAATACAGCGGATAAAATTTCGGGATTGGATGCGGAAGTGCGGGAGACGCAAGCGGAACTCGACTCGCTCGATGCGCAGATCGGGGGCACGACCGTCATGGCCCATCCGGCCGTCGATTTAGCAAAGCACCAGCTCATTGAAGCGCACCTGGAGTACGCGCGCCAACAGATTCGGGCTCCGATATCAGGATATGTCGCCAAACGAAAAGCCCAGGTGGGCGATCGTGTCCATCCGGGTGCTCTGCTCATGACGATCGTTCCGCTAGATCACCTATGGGTCGAAGCGAACTTGCGCGAAACGGAACTGCAACATGTCCGTCCCGGACAGCCGGCGTTGGTAAACGTCAGCCTCTACGGATCGAAGCAAACCTTTCATGGCACCGTCGAGGGCTTGGTGCCGGGTAGTGGGAGCGCCTTTGCCCTGCTTCCTCCGGATAATTCCACGGGAAACTTCATTCACATCGTCGAACGTGTGCCGGTGCGCATCGCGTTACCGGCGGACGAACTTCGGGAGCATCCGATCAGGCCGGGCCTATCGACTGTCACGAGTATTAACATCACTGAGTCGGGGCAATCCGTCTGGACCTCTCTGGCCACGCCGGCCACGGCCGAGTATGAGACCGATGTCTATGCCGATGAATTGCCCACGGCGGAATCCATGGCGAAAGAAGTGATGGCGACCAATTTGGTGGTCAGCGACCGTGGCGAGCCGGTCGATTCTTTTCTCGAAGCAGAGGAAGAGCTCGACAGGTTGGCTCCTAAGAAAGGCGACGCGAGAACGCCGTCTGAAGGACGAGTTTCGCCGAACCTCGACCGAACGCGTGAGCGTCGCGATCCTGTGCCGAGCTCATTCGTTCCGCGAAGAAGTCCCGATTTGGGATCGGCGACGTTTCCTCTGACCCCCTCGATCGGTCCAGGCTCGGGATCGTTGGGGCCTGAAGCAGGGCGCAGTCCTTCGCGACTCAGGTCCGAGTTCGATAGAGATCATGGAGCACGTTCTATTCGGGATCGCTAACCTACCGGCACCATTCACCGGGTAATGGTTTGTGGTTATCGATTCCGGCAGTCAGGTTTTCGGATGTTTTGCTTCGACCACTCGCTGAAGCGATGAAATGTATTCGTGCTCGCCGACCGACGCCCTGCACGCCCTCCTGCCGGCAGATTAAATTATTCTTAATGATGCATAGATGCTGGAATAAGGGTTCCCAGCGAACCTATGATATCGAAACAGCGCGGAGCATCCGGGGGGCAACGAGCGCTTCGTGAAACAACGTTCTCCGTTCGCCGCCCCCGATGAGTGTTCGCTCGCGTCGGCCCACGATAGATAGCCACGAACAGCGCGTGGTCTTTGTATCGAGAAGAACGCCTTGCACAACATTGATCTCAGCTATCAGACGCTTTTATCAGTGACCAATGTACTGAATTCCCAGCGTGACAGAAAGAGCCTGTTTCGCGCGATCACGGACCAGTTGACGAAGGTGGTTCGCTGGGAACGCGCTGGGATCACCGTGTATGACCTGCATTCGGATGCGTTTCGATTTTATGCGGTGGAAACGAACCTGCCGAAAGTCGTGCTGCAGAGCGATGCCATGATTCCGCGGAAGCGGAGCGCGGTGGGCTGGGTCTATGATCATCATCGTGTGCATGTGCGGCCTCGCCTTCAGGAAGAGCAACTGTTCATCGAGGATGAATGTTATCTGCAGGAGGGGCTCGGACGGATGATCAATCTTCCCATGGTGGTCCAAGAGGCCTGCCTCGGAACCTTGAATATCGGCAGCGTCGAAGCCGGACCTCCTGATCCTGACGACGTGGATTTTCTGCAGCAGGTGGCCACCCAGATCGGGTTTGCCATCGCGCAGGTGAACGCCTATGAGGAGATCAACCGCCTGCGGGAACAATTGGCGCGGGAAAATGTGTATCTGGCCGAAGAGCTGAAAGCGACGCAGGACTACGGCATCGTCGTGGGGAGGAGCCAAGCGTTCGAGCAGGTGCTGACGCTCGCGCGGCAGGCGGCCCCGACGACGGCGACGGTGATGATGACCGGCGAAACCGGGACCGGCAAGGAAGTGCTGGCGCGGGCCATTCACGAGTGGAGCCTGCGGCGCGACCGGGCCTTCGTCCGGCTGAATTGCGCGGCGCTCCCGTCGGGACTGATTGAAAGCGAGTTGTTCGGCCATGAGCGCGGCGCTTTTACCGGGGCCGATCAACAACGCATCGGGCGATTTGAGCTCGCCGACGGCGGCACGTTGTTTCTCGATGAGGTCGGCGAGATGCCGCTCGATGCGCAGGCGAAGCTCCTGCGGGTGCTCCAAGATGGCCTGGTCGATCGAGTCGGCGGCACGAAGGCCATTCCGGTCGATGTGCGGGTGATTGCCGCCACGAATGCCGATTTGCAAACTGCGATTCTCCAGGGGCGATTCCGCAGCGATTTGTTCTATCGACTGAACGTCTTCCCCATCCATATACCTCCGTTGAGGGAACGTCCTGAAGATATTCCGACTCTCGCCAGGCATTTCCTTCAGTTTCATGCCCAGCGGTTGAAACGCCCTTGCCAGGACTTCGATGGACCGTCGATGGAGCGATTAGTGCAGTATGCCTGGCCCGGAAACGTACGGGAGCTTGGAAACCTCGTAGAGCGCGCGCTGATTCTGTGTCAGGAGCGTCTGTTGCGCATCGATCCGGCGATGGTCAATCTGCGCCTGTCCACCGAGTCGAGCCCTCGACGGACGTTGCAAAACGAAGAACGTCGCCACATCCTGCAGACGCTGACCTTGGTCGACTGGAGAATCGAGGGTCCCGACGGCGCCGCGGATCAATTGGGATTGGCCCCGAGTACGCTCCGCAGCCGTATGCTGAAGCTGGCAATTCGCCGTCCTTCCCGTAGTTAGATCCCATCTCTTCTTCTTTCTCGTCGCAATTCTTTCAACGAGGTTCTCGGTTCCCACGATCTATCGTGGTGGGAGCGTGGTAGCCCACCGCGCTTCATCGTGGTTTCTTCGTGTCTCCCAGGAGATTCATTCATCCGCCATTCTTACTGTCCATTATTTCAACGACATAGACGCCGTGACGCGGACGCCATTCGTGGCACACGAGCTGCACAGGGGGTCGTTGTGTTTTTTTATTCATTGATCTTCTAACGGAGGATCGTGGTTCTTTGCGCAGACTACACGCGCGCCGCTGCGTCGTTGTGCGACCGGCCACTCTCGTGGCGGAGAGCCATGCGCCTGGAAGGGGGTTCGGCAAGAGTCATCCTGTCCCGGTCATCCGTGAGTGCTGTACGGCGTCATGGATTCATGGCGTCGGATTTCCGTCCTGTATTTTTACGAGGAGGTTTTCATGATGCAGTTATCCCGCAGGCAGTTCTTGAAAGTCTCGGCGGGGACGGTGGCGGTGGCAGCCATTGCCGACAAGGCCTTGGCGCTGACCGCGTTGCAACCCGTCGTCGAAGTCGACAATCCGTTGGGCGAGTACCCGGATCGGTCATGGGAGCGTGTGTATCATGACCAGTATCGGTATGACTCATCCTTTACCTGGTGCTGCTCACCGAACGACACCCATGCTTGCCGTATCCGGGCTTTCGTCCGGAACGGCGTCGTGATGCGCGTCGAGCAGAACTATGACCATCAAACCTACGAAGACCTCTACGGCAACCGCGGAACGTTTGCCCATAACCCGCGCATGTGCCTAAAGGGATTCACCTTCCACCGTCGCGTATATGGCCCCTATCGCTTGAAGGGTCCGTTGATGCGGAAGGGCTGGAAGCAGTGGATGGACGAGGGCTCTCCGGAGCTGACGTCGGACATCAAGCGCAAATATAAGTTCGACGCTCGGTTCCTGGACGATATGGTCCGGGTGTCTTGGGATACGGCGTTTACGTATGTGGCAAAAGGGCTGGTCGTCATTTCGACCCGTTATAGTGGTGAAGCGGGCGCGCGTCGTCTCCGGGAGCAGGGCTATGCTCCAGAAATGATCGAGATGATGAAGGGCGCGGGCGTGCGGACGTTCAAGCACCGCGCGGGCATGCCGATCCTTGGGATGATGGGAAAGCATGCCAATACCAGATTCAATAATTGTGTGCTGCCGTTGTTGGATAGCTGGATCCGCAAAGTGAATCCGGACCAAGCGCAAGGTGGACGTTACTGGAACAACTATACCTGGCACGGCGATCAAGACCCGTCTCAGCCCTGGTGGAACGGGACGCAGAACTGCGACGTCGACCTCTCCGACATGCGCTTCACCAAGCTGAACACCAGCTGGGGTAAGAACTTCGTCGAGAACAAAATGCCGGAAGCGCACTGGAAACTGGAAAGCATGGAGCGTGGGGCGCGTCTCGTCGTGATCACTCCGGAATACAATCCAACCGCCAGCCGTGCGGAATACTGGCTTCCCGTCCGGCCCGAAACAGACGGCACGCTGTTTCTGGGCGCATGCAAGATCATCCTTGATGAAAACTTTCAAGATATCAATTTCATCAAGGAGTTCACGGACATGCCCCTATTGGTCCGGACGGATACCTTGCAGTATCTGGATCCGCACGAGGTGGTGAAGGATTACCAGTTGCCGGATTTCTCCAAGTCCTACTCGGGCAAAGTGCAGGGACTGACCAAGGAGAATGTGCAGCGGCTTGGCGGCATGATGGTCTGGGATCTGGCCAAGGGCCACGCGGTGCCTCTGCATCGAGAACAAGTCGGGTATCACATGGCCCAGAGCGGCATCGATCCGGCCTTGACCGGCACCTATCGGGTGAAATTGCTCAATGGGCGTGAAGTCGACGTCATGCCCATTTATCAGATGTACACGATTCACCTCCAGGACTATGACCTGGATACCGTGCATCAGGTCAATCGGGCGCCGAAGGATCTCATCGTTCGTTGGGCGAGGGATTGTGGCACGATCAAGCCGGCGGCCATTCATAACGGTGAAGGTGTTTGCCACTATTTCCACATGACCTCGATGGGACGAGCGGCGGCATTGGTCATGATGCTGACGGGCAATATCGGGAAGTTCGGAACGGGCTGCCATACCTGGTCCGGCAACTACAAGGTCGGCATTTGGCAAGCCGCGCCCTGGTCCGGCGCGGGCGCCAGCGTCTATCTCGGAGAAGATCCCTGGAATCTGAATCTCAATCAAGATTCCCACGGCAAGGAAATCAAATATCGGAAATATTATTACGGTGAGGAGCCAGGGTACTGGAATCACGGCGACAATGCGTTGATCGTCAATACGCCGAAGTACGGACGCAAGGTGTTCACCGGCAAGACCCACATGCCGAGCCCCAGCAAAGTCCGCTGGGTCGTGAACGTTAATATTCTCAACAACGCCAAACACCACTATGACATGGTGAAGAACGTCGATCCGAACATCGAGATGCTGGTCACGCAAGACATCGAAATGACCTCGGACGTCAACCATGCCGACGTGGCCTTTGCGGTGAATTCCTGGATGGAGTTTACCTATCCGGAAATGACCGCCACGGTGTCCAATCCGTGGGTACAGATCTGGAAGGGCGGCATCCGTCCGTTGTATGACACCAGAAACGATCTCGACAGCTTTTCAGGGGTGGCAGCGAAGCTGAAGGAGATCACCGGTGAACAGCGGATGGCTGATACCTATAAGTTTGTGTATCAGAATCGTGTAGATATCTACGTGCAACGCATTCTAGACGCCTCAAGCACGTTCTTCGGATACAGTGCCGACGTGATGTTGAAGTCGGAAAAGGGCTGGATGGTCATGTGCCGGACCTATCCGCGGCATCCGCTCTGGGAGGAGACCAACGAGTCCAAACCTCATTGGACGCGATCGGGACGGCTTGAAACCTATCGGACCGAGCCGGAGGCGATCGAGTATGGGGAGAACTTCATCGTACACCGGGAAGGCCCGGAATGTACGCCGTATCTGCCGAATGCCATCATGACGACCAACCCCTACGTGCGGCCGGAAGATTACGGAATTCCGATTACGGCGCAGCACCATGACGACAAGACGGTGCGCAACATCAAGCTGCCGTGGCAGGAAATCAAGCGGCATCCGAACCCGTTGTGGGAGA
>JAHFEW010000191.1 GCA_023248215.1 Nitrospira sp. | reverse complement strand
CCGTAGGCCTCGTCCGGGGTGAAGGAGACGCGGGTCATCGCCAGCCAGAATGTCAGCCAGGGAATCTCTCTCCGAACCCCTTCGGGCATGCTTCGTATCCAGGTTTCCAATGTCTGAATCCGCCCTTGCGCGATTAGACTCGCCGCCTGTCCAAGAATCACCTGGGCAAGACTGTTCCAATCGTTTGCCGTCTGTAAGAGCATCACGGCGTCTTCAATGCGCCCCGCAGTGACCAGCGCCTCGGCCGCGGTCTTCCGGAGTGCGCTCATGTCAGTGGCGGGAAATGTGTGTCGAGCCCGCTGCTGCAGGAATTCTCGAAACAAGGGATGATACTGATACATGAGCTCTCGCCCCTGACGACACTCGGTGAAATATCTCGCTCGGTGAAGCGATGCGAGAGTCTCTCCGGCTGTCGAAAGATTGGTCAGTCGCTCGGCCATCGACACGCTGATATCCGGGAGCACGCTCGTCCTGAGCAGCAGGTCTTGAACCTCCGGCGAGAGCCGTTCCATCACCTCACCGGCCAAGTATTGAAACACTGCTTCCGGCGCATCGCGGACTCGATCCGGCAGGCTCACGTTGCTCCGCTTCTCATGTTCCAGCGTCAGGACAATGCCGGCCGCCCACCCGCCCACTTGCCGGTAGACACCTTCCACAAATGCCTTTGCCGAGCGGTCTCCTCCTCGTCGCGCATGAAGATGGATGATCGCCGCGGCTTCTGCCTTCGAAAGGACGACTTGTTCAGGGCCGACCAGCGCCATCGCGCGCTCGGCCTCCAGCTTGACCATCGCCGCAGGCGGATCCTGACGGCTCATGACAATCAACGACATGTGTTCGGGAAGTTCTTGCGCGGCATAGGGCAGCAAGTGGTGCAAACCCGATGTGGAGGGTACTTCCTGATAGTTATCCAGCACCAGCACACAGCGACGGGGCAACCGCGCACTGAGCTCTTGAAAGAACCGGCGCGTGAAGGTGGGAAGGCCCAGCACATATTCCGGCGTGAGAACCGGCAGCGGTTTCCTGAACCGAGGGGCGAGGGTCTTGGCGGCCACGCTCAGGTAGTGAAAGAACGACGAGGGATCGGCATCGTTCTCATCCAGCCGATACCATAATACCGGGAGGCGGCGCGCTTTGAGGTAACTGGCAACGAGGGTGGTTTTCCCGGCGCCGGGTGGGCCAGAAATCCAGACGACGGGGCGCCGCCGGGCACGGTCGAGCACGCGGTAGAGCCGGGTGCGCTCAACCACCTGGGGTAAATGCGGCGGCGTGAGCTTGGCAAGAGAAACCCGTCGCTGTCCCATCCCATGCCTCCCGGTCAGTGCGGCACGATGTACGAGGCGATCATCTCATGCAGCCGCTTTGCCCTGCAAGATCACTTCGTTGACTCCCGTAAGAGCCTCTGCTATGGACAACCAAATTTTCGGATTGAGGACCTGAGGCATAGAAATCGAATGGGCATACCAGCACGGCTTTGGGACCACATCATCGGGCGAGATCTGCATGCCGCAGCGGGGTGGGCTTCTCTCGCCATCATCCTGATATCTTCACCCAACCTTGCCTCAGCCGACGGGTTCCGGAATCCTTTTCATGATGCTGCCGCCATCGGACAAGGGAACGCTTTCGCAGCTCAAGCCGACAACGCCTCCGCTGTCTTCTACAATCCTGCCGGCATGACACAGCTGCACGGTGTGCAGTTTGCCGGCGGAGCACAATTCGTCAGCGTCAATACGAAGTTCACGAGCCCGACCGGCGTCACAACGCAGAATGACAAGCCCTTTCCCATCGGCCTCCCCCCACCGGGGCAATTTTTTCTCACGGCAAACCTGAAAGATCTCGGCCTGTCCGCGCTGGGCGACCTGAGCGCCGGACTGGGCGTGCAGAATCTCTATGGCTTCGCAGCGAAATATCCGGCGAACGGTCCCTTCAACACGTCGGTGACATATGCCCAACTGCCCCTCATGGCCATCAAGCCGACCCTGGCGTACAAAGTGACAGAGTCCTTGTCCATCGGCCTCGGCGCAGACATTCTCACCTTTGCGAGCTTTCTCGGAGAAGGCCATGCGGAGCGGCGATTTCAGGCGCCACCTGGATCAGGTTTTCCCGCCAGCACGGAACTCGAACTCAACGGTAAAGGGACGACGGCAGGATTGAATGCCAGCTTTCTCTACAACCCTTGGCGGACAGACGACGGGAAGCCGCGCCTCTCCATCGCCGGTATTTGGCGGAGCCAAGCCGTGTTGCCACTGAACGGCGAATTTCGCGCCAACGGGGCGCTCGTTGCGAATGCCTCGACTTCGATTCGTCTCCCGGAAGTGTGGACGGGCGGGGTGGCCTTTTGGCCCCTACGCAATCAGGAACGAGAGTGGAAATTGGAAGTGGACCTCGACTATGTGCGCTGGCAGTCGATTCGCACTGCGGATGTACAACTTTCGAATGGCGCCGTCCTCCCAAGTCCACAGCAGTGGAAGAACGCCGTCACGGTCAATGTCGGGACGGAGTATAAATGGTTAGGATTAACCGACAACCAGGCCTGGGATGTGGCGCTCCGCACTGGGTATATCCGGTCGCACACCCCCGTCAGCGATCTTAGCTTCGATCCGGCCTTCGCCGACAACAATGTCAACGTGGCGTCAGTCGGTGTGGGATTTCTCTGTCACGCCGGCGGGAAGCTCTTCGGCCTGATCTCATGCGCCGATTCTGAAAAGAGGCTGCTGACAAAAACTTCGATGGGCCTAGATCTGTCCTACCAAGCCCTTGTGTTCGACGCCCGCACCGTCACCGGCAGCCCCAACCCCACCGTGAACGGAACGTACCGCACCACCAACCACGCCGGCGGCCTCACGTTCCGAGTAAGCTTTTAGACCGTCTACGGGATGGTGAAGAAATGGCAGAAGAGCTGATGGCGAATGGCCTATAGCACGACATCAGAAAGACCGAGACTTGTACCATTAGCTATACGCTATCGGCCATACGCTCTTATCAGAAGAACGCCATGCTGGCGTACGTGACCGTGGAGTTGTACTGATCCGTGATCCCGCGGTCGTAGCGGAGGACCTGGCCTTTTTCGGCCTGGATCAATCGTAGCAGTGAGTAGATGGGCGAGAAGCCGGAGATCCGGCGCTGGTCGTTTTCTTTTTGGATATAGGCGGCGAACTCTTCCGGCTTGAGCTCCTCGACC